>JANYDZ010000103.1 GCA_025363375.1 Hyphomicrobiales bacterium | reverse complement strand
GCTGCAAAATCCGCGCGCCCGGTTTCGCCCATTTGCAGGCCATGGACTTCATGTGCCGCAAGCATTTGCTGGCGGACGTCAGCGCCATCCTCGGCTCCATCGACATTGTGTTCGGGGAGGTTGACCGGTGAACACGGCGCGCCTTCAGTCGCTCGCATGGTATCTGGTCGTGACCGCGGTGTTTCTGCTGGTCAGCCGGGTGCTGTTCGACGTGCTGGCCGGGCGGCCTCCTTTCTGGTCCGCGCATGAGCAGGTCGTGGGCTTTCTGTGGACCTGCCTTGTCGGCGGGCCGTTTATTCTTTTCGCGTTGCTGGTGGCGACGCAAACCAAACCGTCCGGGAAGTAAGTCGAGATGACCGTACGCAGACTGGCAGAGAAACAGCCGGAATCCTTCGCCTTCACGCCCGAAAACGAGGCCTGGGCGAAAAAGGAGATCGCCAAATATCCGGCGGGCCGTCAGGCCTCCGCGATCATTCCTCTGCTTTGGCGCGCGCAGGCGCAGAACGATTACTGGCTGCCCAGGCCCGCCATAGAGGCGGTCGCCGACATGCTCGGCCTGCCCTATATCCGCGCGCTCGAAATCGCGACCTTTTACGCGATGTTCAATCTGGCGCCCGTCGGCAGATATTTCATCCAGCTCTGCGGCACAACGCCTTGCATGCTGCGCGGCGCCGAGGACCTCAAGAAAGTCTGCAGGGACCGCATCGGCGGGCAAAGCCATGTGAGCGCCGACGGCGCGTTTTCCTGGCTCGAGGTCGAATGCCTCGGCGCCTGTTGCAACGCGCCGATGGCGCAGATCAACGATGATTATTACGAAGACCTGAACCCGGAGAATTTTGGCAAGCTGCTCGATGACCTCGCGGCGGGGCGTCCTGTAAAGAAGGGTTCGCAAACCGGACGCAAAACGTCGGAACCCGAACCCGGCAAAGCCACCACCCTGACGGACGGAAGATTGTACGACGGTTCCCTCGTCGGCAGCTGGAAGGAACGCTTCGCCGACGACAAGGCGAAGGCTGAATCGGCCGCCGCCGAAGCGGAAAAGGCCAGGGCGGCGGCCGCCGCCTCCGCCGTCGTGAAGAATTGACGCTGGGACAGACCGATGCTCGCTGACAAAGACCGCATCTTCACCAACCTCTACGGCTTTCAGCCCTCCGGCCTGAAGGCCGCGCAAATGCGCGGCGCGTGGGACGGCACGAAAATGCTGATTGACCGCGGCGGTTCCTGGATCATCAACGAAATGAAGGCCTCCGGCCTGCGCGGCCGCGGCGGCGCGGGATTTCCCACGGGCCTCAAATGGTCGTTCATGCCGAAGCCCGATCCGGCGCGGCCCTCTTATCTCGTCGTCAACGCCGACGAATCCGAGCCGGGCACGTGCAAGGACCGCGAGATCATGCGCAACGATCCGCATCTGCTGGTTGAAGGCTGCCTCATCGCGTCCTTCGCCATGGGCGCGCACGCCTGCTACATCTACATTCGCGGCGAATATATTGAAGAGCGCATCGCGCTGCAGAAAGCGGTTGACGAGGCCTATGAGGCGGGGCTCATCGGCAAGGACAACGTCCACGGCTGGCCCTTTGACCTGTATGTGCATCACGGCGCCGGCGCCTATATCTGCGGCGAAGAGACGGCCTTGCTCGAAAGCCTCGAGGGCAAAAAAGGGATGCCGCGCATGAAGCCGCCGTTCCCGGCGAACATGGGCCTCTATGGTTGTCCGACGACGGTGAACAATGTGGAATCGATCGCGGTGGCGCCGACGATTTTGCGGCGCGGCGCGAGCTGGTTCATGGGCTTTGGCGCCAAGAACAACGCGGGCACGAAACTGTTCTGCATTTCAGGTCATGTGAACAAGCCCTGCAACGTCGAAGAGGCCATGAGCATTCCCTTCCGCGAACTCATCGACAAGCATTGCGGCGGCGTGCGCGGCGGCTCCGACAATCTGCTCGCCGTCATCCCCGGCGGCTCATCCGTGCGCATGGTGCCGGCGGAACAGATCATCGACTGCCCCATGGATTTCGATTCACTGTCGAAGCTGCGCTCGGGTCTCGGCACGGCGGCGGTGATCGTCATGGACAAATCGACCGATATCATCAAGGCCATCGCGCGCCTTTCGTATTTCTACAAGCACGAGAGCTGCGGCCAATGCACGCCCTGCCGCGAAGGCACCGGCTGGATGTGGCGCGTCATGGAGCGCATGGTCGAGGGCCGCGCGCAAAAGCGCGAGATCGACATGCTGCTCGACGTGACGACGCGCGTGGAAGGGCACACGATCTGCGCGCTCGGCGACGCGGCGGCGTGGCCGATTCAAGGGCTCATCGCGCATTTCCGGCCGGAGATCGAAAAGCGGATCGACCTTTATGCGGGCAACCCGCATATGGACCCGGTCAAAGTGGCGGCGGAGTAGGGGCGATGGCGAAGGAATCCGTCGATATTGCGCCGAGGCATCCGCAAGAGCCGCGCATTGCAATGTCGCGCGGAGGGACGTTTTCGGCCGTTGGATACGGCGCCCACGCGGACCGCCGGCATCGCGGCGCAAGGGATCGGGCGGCGGACCTCGTCGAGCGGATCAAAAAACTGGAGACGTCCAGATGAACCTTTTTGAAGCCAAGCACCCCCTCAACGTCAAGAAATCCGACCTTTCCGGATCAATGTTCAGCAACGTCAACTTTTCCGGCGCGAACATCGAGAACGTGAATTTTTCAGGCGCGAGTTTCGACGACGTCAACATGAGCGGCTGGCGCGTGAACGACGTGAATCTGTCGGGGCTGCGCGTCGCCAAGGCCAATCTCGCCGGCGCGGCGATCAGCGCGAGCCGGATGGACGGCATGACGATCGACGGCATGCTTGTTTCCGAACTCATCGACTTCTGGCGCGCGGCTCATCCCGCGCACACCGCACAGGAGGTTTGAATGATCGAGGGTCCTGAAAACCGACGCTGCGAATACCGAGCCGCATGGACCGATTTGCAACACGCCTGGACCCGATCGAGCGGCGCCTCGATCTGGTCGCAGAACCTCATACGTAAAGACAGGCTATGACCAAACTCCTCATCGACGGCGTCGAGGTCGACGTACCCCCGGAGTTCACGCTCCTTCAAGCTTGCGAGGAAGCGGGCGCGGAAATTCCACGCTTCTGTTTCCACGAGCGTCTGTCGATCGCCGGCAATTGCCGCATGTGCCTCGTCGAAGTGAAGGGCGGCCCGCCCAAGCCGCAAGCCTCCTGCGCGCTCGGCGTGCGCGACCTGCGTCCGGGCCCCAACGGCGAGCCGCCGGTGATCTTCACCAACACGCCCATGGTGAAAAAAGCGCGCGAGGGCGTGATGGAGTTTTTGCTGATCAACCATCCCCTCGATTGCCCCATCTGCGATCAGGGCGGCGAGTGCGATCTGCAGGATCAGGCCATGGCCTACGGCGTCGACTCGACCCGCTACCACGAGAACAAGCGCGCGGTGGAGGACAAATACATCGGGCCTCTGGTGAAGACTTCGATGAACCGCTGCATTCATTGCACGCGCTGCGTGCGCTTTACCGCGGAAGTCGCGGGCACCGGCGACATGGGCGCCACCGGCCGCGGCGAGGACATGGAGATCGCGACCTATCTTGCGTCCGCGATGACATCCGAGTTGCAGGGCAACATCGCGGACTTGTGCCCCGTCGGCGCGTTGCTGCCAAAGCCGCAGAACTTCCGCGCGCGCTCGTGGGAAATGCAGAAGACGCCGTCCATCGACGTGATGGACGCGCTGGGTTGCGCCATTCGCGTCGACACGCGCGGCCGCGAAGTGATGCGCATTCTCCCGCGCGTCAATGAAGCCGTGAACGAGGAATGGATTTCCGACAAGACGCGGCAGATCGTCGACGGCTTGAAAAAGCAGCGCATCGACCGTCCGTATCTGCGCGAGAACGGCAAGTTGCGTCCGGCCGCCTGGCGGGAAGCTTTCGACGCCATAGCCGCGAAAGTGAAGGCCGCGACCCCGCAAAAAATCGGCGCCGTCGCCGGCGATCTCTGCGCGGTCGAGGATATGTTCGCGCTGCAATTGCTGATGGGGAAACTGGGATCCGCGAATATCGATTGCCGTCAGGATGGAACAAAACTTGATTGCAGATCCGGCCGCGCTTCCTACCTCTTCAATTCAACCATCGCCGGCATTGAACAAGCCGACGCGATCATGATCATCGGCTGCAATCCACGCAAAGAGGCGCCCGTGCTCAACGCGCGCATTCGCAAGCGTTGGCTGCAAGGCGGCTTGCTGGTCGGCGTGATCGGCGAGAAAGCCGATCTCACCTACGATTATAATTATCTCGGCGCCGGCGCTGACGCTCTGGCGCAATTCATCGGCCACGCCCCGCCAAACAAGCAAAAGCCGATGTTCATCATCGGGCAGGGCGCGTTAACGCGGCCCGATGGCGCGGCGATCCTCGCGCTCGCGGCGAAAGCTGCGGGTTCGCTGAACGTCGTCAAGGACGGTTGGAATGGTTTTAACATTCTGCACACGGCCGCCGCGCGCGTCGGCGGTCTCGATCTTGGTTTCACGCCGGGCGAGGGCGGCATGGACGCGCTGTCCATGGGCAAGGGCGGCATGGATGTGATCTTCAATCTTGGCGCAGATGAAATCGACATCGCGCCGGGCGCTTTCGTGATCTATCAGGGCAGCCACGGCGACAAGGGCGCGCACCGCGCTGACGTTGTTTTGCCGGGCGCGGCCTACACGGAAAAATCCGGCACCTATGTGAACACCGAAGGGCGCGTGCAGATGGCCGCCCGCGCTGCCTTTCCGCCGGGCGACGCGCGCGAAGACTGGGCGATCCTGCGCGCTCTGTCCGACGTTATGGGACAGCGTTTGCCGTTCGATTCGCTCGCCGCCTTGCGCGCCGCGCTTTACAAGGCCCACCCGCATTTCGCCGCGCTCAACGCGATCGCGGCGGGCGAGGCCGCGGATCTGGCGAAGATCGCGGCGGCGGGCGCGCCCGACAAGGCGCCCTTCGTCAACGCCGTGGACGACTTCTATCTGACGAACCCCATCGCGCGCGCGTCTAGCGTCATGGCCGAATGTTCGGCTCTGGCCAAAGGCCGCGTGCAACAGGCGGCGGAGTAGGAACAAAATGTTTCCAGACTGGTTCCTTTCCATCCTGCTGATGGTCGGCAAAAGCCTGCTGCTGCTCGTGGCCGTGCTGATCTATGTCGCCTACATCCTCTACGCCGACCGCAAAATCTGGGCGGCGGTGCAATTGCGCCGCGGGCCCAACGTTGTCGGCCCCTGGGGCCTGCTGCAATCCTTCGCCGACATGATTAAATTCGTGCTGAAGGAGCCGATCATTCCGGCCGGCGCCAACAAGGGCGTGTTCCTGCTCGCGCCCTTCGTCACGGGTTTGCTGGCGCTCTCGGCCTGGGCCGTGGTGCCCATCGCGGACGGCTGGGTCATTTCCAACATCAACGTCGGCGTTCTCTTTCTCTTCGCGGTCTCTTCGCTCGGCGTTTACGGCGTCATCATGGGCGGCTGGGCGTCGAACTCGAAATATCCGTTTCTCTCGGCGCTGCGTTCGGCCGCGCAGATGGTCAGCTATGAAGTCTCCATCGGCTTCGTGCTGATTACCGTGCTGCTCTGCGCGGGCTCGCTCAATCTCACCGACATCGTGAAGGCGCAGGACACGAAACTTGGCATGTTCGGCTGGTACTGGCTGTG
>JANYDZ010000085.1 GCA_025363375.1 Hyphomicrobiales bacterium | reverse complement strand
GCGCCGCTCGCCGGCGCGCCGCTAACGATTGTGAGCGCCATGCGTCTGAACTCCAAAAAGCGCCCGCTCCCGCTCCTCAAGGCCTTCGCCAGCGCAATAGCTGGCGTCCCGTCGGCGCGCCTCGTGATAGCGGGAGAAGGTCCGGAGCGACCCAAGCTCGAAGCCGCCATTGCCCGCCTCGGCCTGTCGGATCGGGTGGAACTGACGGGCGTCGTGTCCCGCGAGCAACTCGCGGCGCTCTACGCCCGCAGCGATATTTTCGCGATGCCCTCGGTTCACGAATCCTTTGGTCTTGCCGCCATCGAGGCGCGGTTTGCCGGCCTGCCGGTTGTCGCCATGCGCGCCGGCGGTTCCGGCGATTTTCTGATAGACGGGCAAACCGCGCTGCTGGCCGACGACGACGGCATGCTGGCGGCGCATCTGCGCAGGCTGATCGAAGATGCGGCGCTCCGCGCGCGGCTGGGTCCGCCCGATCAGGGGCTCGCAAAGTTCCGCTGGGCCAAAGTGGTGGGAGCGCACCTTGACTGCTACGCCGACGCCCGCGCCCTCATTGGGACGCCTCAGGCGGTCGGAACATAGCGCCGGCGAAACAACGCGAACAGCAGGCAGCCCGGCGTCAGCGCCGCGAGCAGAAACGCAAGATGCTGCAACAGCGCCGCCGCGACAGCGGTTTCCGCGCTGATCCCGCCCCAGCCATAGGCGACGACGACAACGGCTTCATAATAGCCGAGATTGCCGGGCGGGCCGGGAATGATCGTCGCCAGCATGATCGCCGCGATGACAAACAGCGCCAGCTCGATGGAAACGGGAATTCCCGCGGCTTTCTGGATACAGAGAATCGCCGTGGTCTCCATAATCCGCCGGCAGATTGTGAAGCCGACGCCGCCCAGAAAGCGCGCAGGACGGCGCAGCGCCTCGAGATGTTCGGTCCAATCCGCGAAATGCGCCAGAAGCCGGCTGGGCAATCCTGAAAAACGCTGCGCGAAAAGCTGGACCGCGCCACGCGAGTGGGCTGCCCATAGCAGCGCCAGAAACGCCACGCCGACGACCGCCAGAAGGCTCGCGCCCGCCATGCGCAAGGGCGCCGGCGCGGCAGCGGATAAAACTGCGAGCCCCACGACCAGCGCCTTGACGAGGCCTGTCGTGATCTGTTCGAGCGTGATGACCGAGACGATGGCGCCAATCGACAGGCCAATCCGGCGTCTGAACAAGTAAAATGCCGTGGCGCCGCCTCCGAGCACCGAAAAGATCTGGATGGCGGCCACGGCGATCGCCAGCACTTCCGTCAGCCGCCAGAATGGACGCGGTTCACCGGTGGGTATGAATTGCCGCATGGCCAGGGCCCAGAACGGCAATCCGCAGAGATTAACGCAGACCGCGAGCGTGACCCAAAGCAGGTCGGCCCGTTGGAGGGCCGCCCAGACCTCGTTCCATGCGATTTGGGAGCCGGCCCAGGCGATGCCGCAAGCCAGCGCCGTCCACAGCACAAGCCAAAGCGTCCGGTTGCGCCAGGAGATCGCACGCGGCGTCGAAATCTCCGGTTCGATAAAGGTCACGCCGCGCCCGCCGCCAGATCGCGCATGGTGCGGAATCCGGCTCCCGCGTTTTTGAACAGGCGGATTACCGCGTCGAGATCGCCCAAGGCGGGAACTCCGGTGCGGAACCGGCAATCGTAGCGCAGCTTTTCGCGCGTGAGATCGACGAATTCCCAGGGGTGGACGAACAGCACGACGGGACCTTTCAGCGAGCGCAGGAATCGGTCGCGGATGACCGCGGGCAGTCGCATGACGCTTGATGTCGTGGAGGCGGGAATGCGGGTGAGCGAAGTCGGCGGCGACGGCGGGGGATCGATCTGGCCGAACCACCACATCTGCTTGTGTTTGCCTTGCGACGAATCCAAGGTGAACCCCGCGTTTTCCAAAATCGGCAAATAAACGTTTGGAAACAACAGGTTGGGCGCGCGAAATGAAGTCACTTCCCCGAATTCCCGCAACACCTGCGCGGCGGTTTCAATCTCCCATTTCGCCTTGTCGCGATCAAGTCGGGGGAATGGCGTATGCGTCATGCCATGGCTGGCGAGTTCATGGCCCTCGGCGATTATCCGCCGGACAATATCAGGCGAATGGACGGCTGAATCGCCGGTTGTAAAGCAGGTCGCGGGAATGGCGTGGCGGGCGAACAGGTCGAGCAGTTTCGGCGCGCCCTCCTCCATGCCGCGCCATGTCCAAAGGAACGGCGGGCAATCGGGCTCCATATCGACGGTGATGCACACGTCGAGGGGGGCTGCCGGGGCCTGGCTTGGGGGCTCGCTCATGCGGGATTGTGAACCTGACGTCATGCGAGCCTATAATGCATGGACGCGGCAGCGCATAGGCTTTGCGAAGCGCGCGGACTGACGTAATTTGCGCGTGGCCGCACAGGAGCCCCCCCCCCATGACATTCCACCGCAACCAAGCCAAGGACTGGGCGCGCGAGCACATGCGCGGCATCTGGGCCGCCGCCCTGCAACCTTTCAAGCCTGGCTCGCTTGCCCTTGACGAGGACGGCTTTCGCGCCAACCTGCGCCACTGGATCGACGATCTCGGCATCGACGGGTTTTTCGTCGGCGGCAAGCAGGGCGAGTTTTTCGCGCTGTCGCTTGCCGAGCGCAAACGCGTCTTCGAAATCACGCTGGAGGAGACCCGCGGCAAGGCGCAGGCGATCATGTCCTGCTCCGACCAGAACATGGACACGGTGATCGAGCTTGCGCGCCATGCGGAAAAAATCGGCGCGTCGTCGATCGTCGTGCATGCTCCCCTGCTGCATTTCACCTCGAAGCAGGACGAGACCCTTTTCAATTATTACAAGACAATCAGCGAGGAGACCAACCTCGCCATCGCCATGTGGAGCCACCCGGATTCCGGCTATCTCATGAGCCCGGAATTGTGTTCGCGCATCGCCGATCTCCCCAATATCGTCGCCATCAAATATTCCGTGCCGCGCGCGATGTACGTCCGCCTCACGGAAATGGCGCACAAAAAACTCATCGTCTCGACGGCTTCCGAAGATGAATGGTTCGACAATATCGTCGAACTCGACTGGCGGCTCTACCTCTGCTCCAGCCCGCCCTATCTGCTGCAGACGAAACACGACCGGCGCATGCGCGATTATACCGATCTGGCCTTCGCCGGCGAGACGGCCAGGGCGCGCGTGGTTCGAGATTCGCTCAACCCCGTGCGCCAGGCCTTGTCCTCGACACGCCCGCCGGAAAAGCCGCCGGCGCACGGCAAATACTGGCAGGAGCTTTTGGGACAGGTCGGCGGCCCGGCGCGGCGGCCCATGCTCGATCTCAGCGAGGCCGAGAAAGCGTCGACGCGCGCGGCATTCGAGGCGTGCGGATTGCCGATGGGGATCGCCGCGGCGGCGGAATAGGCGCGCGCATTGACCCCTGCCCCGCCGCGCTTCTACATGGCGCCATGACGCCGCCAGCCGAAACACTCCCGCCACGCGCAAAAATCCTCGCCCGTCTTTTCAACGCGGCGCCCGAGGAAGTTCCGGCGGTCATGCTGTCCTTCGGTTTTTTCTTCTGCGTTCTCGCCGGCTATTACATCGTGCGTCCCATCCGCGACGAATCCGGCGTGCTGCTCGGCACACAATTCATCAGCTACGCCTTCGCGGTCACCTTCCTCGTGATGCTGGCGGTTGTGCCGGCCTTTGGCTGGCTGGTCGCGAATTTCTCCCGGCGCCGGATCGTGCCGATCATCTACGGCATCTCCATCGCCGTGATGATCGTGTTCTGGGCGCTGCTGTTCTTTCAAAAATCGAGCGTCATCGTGGCCGGCGCTTTTTTCGTGTGGGTGAACGTCTTTATCCTCTTCGTCGTGTCGCTGTTCTGGAGCTTCATGACTGAAATCTGGGAGAGCGCGCAGGCCAAACGCCTGTTTGGCATTATTTCGGTGGGCGGCACCTGCGGCGCCCTGACGGGCCCCTTGCTGGTGCAAGCCTTTGTTCGTCACGTCGGCGTCGCCAATCTCTTGCTGATGTCAGCGGCGTTCCTTGGGATGTCGCTGGGCTTTTACGTGGCGCTGCGCCGGCTCATTGGCGGCAACGCGCGCGGCGGCGGCGCGGACCGGCTGGATGGAACCGGAATCCTCGCGGGCGCCGTCAACGTCTGGAAGTCGCCCTATCTCTTCCGCATCGCGCTCTGGACGCTGGGCGGGACCTTTTTCGGGCTATATTTCTATCTTGAGCAGGCCCGGATATTCCAGACGGCTTTCCCCGATCAGACCGCGCGCGTCGAAATGCTCGCGCGGATTGAGACCGGCGTCAGCCTTTTGACGATGTTTTTTGAACTTTTCGTCACCGGACGCCTGATGCAATACGCCGGCGTCGGACGCACCATGGCGATCGGCCCCATCTGCGCGGCTCTGGCGCTGATCGCGTCGGCGCTCGTGCCGGGGGTGGCGACGATAGCCACGATCATGGTGCTGCTGCGCGGCATGGATTACGGCATGACCGGGCCAGCCTCGCGCGTGCTCTACACAATCGTCGATCCCGGCGACAAATATCGCGCGCAGAATTTCAACGACACCGTCGTCTATCGCGGCGGCAACGCGTCCATCTCCTGGTTCTACAACGCCGTCGCCGAAGCCGCGAAAAACATGGGCATGGCGGCGGCGCCGATCATGATCACGATCGCCGTGCCCCTCGCGCTCGGCTGGGCATGGCTGAGCCTCGATCTGGGCGTGCGTCACGACGCGAACGTGAAGGACAAACAACCGCCAGTTCCGCAGCCGCAAGTCCCGCAGCCGCCAGTCTCGCATTGACCGGCATGGGCGCCCTGCATAGGCTTTCCACAAAGCAGGGAGGAGCATATGCGCGCAGGCGGCACGACGACAGCGGCATGGGCGCGGGCCATCGTGGCGAATTTGTTCGCGTGGCTCGCCGTTCCCGCGGCCGCGCAAACCTGGCCCGCAAGGCCGATCAGTCTCGTGCTCCCCTTCCCCGCCGGCAGCGGTCTCGAACTCACCGCCCGCATTGTCGCGGAGAGGCTCGGCGCGGCGCTCGGCCAGCCCATCGTCGTCGATCCCCGCCCCGGCGCGAACGGCGCGATCGCCGCGACGCTCGTGGCGCGCGCGGCGCCCGACGGGCACACGATTTTCATGACGACGAATTCGACGCATTCGGCGGCGCCCGGATTGATGAAAAACCTCGCCTACGATCCCATTCGCGATTTCACGCCGCTGGCGCGCATCGGCAACCTGCCGTTTCTGCTGGTCGTGAACCCGAAAATTCCCGCCAACAATTTTCAGGAACTCATCGCCTATGCGAAAGCCAATCCGGGCAAACTGAACTACGCCTCCACCAACGCCACTGGCCTTGTGGGCATGGCGACCATCGCAAAACTCACCGGCATCGAGATGGTTCACGTCCCCTACAGGGCGACGCCGCAAGCCCTCGGCGATCTCATCTCAGGCGAAATTCAGACGATGCTCGTCGATATCGCCTCCGGCAGCGCGCAGATGAAGGCGGGCAGGCTGCGCGCGCTCGCGGTGACGACAAAAGAGCGCAGCGCGCTGTTGCCCGAATTGCCGGGCACGCGCGAGGCGGGCCTGCCCGATTTCGGCGTCAATTCGTGGAACGGCGTTTTTGCGCCCGCCGGATTGCCCGCGCCGATCACCGGGCGCCTGCATATGGAGCTGCGCAGGATCGCCGAAGATCCCGCCGTGCGCGCCCGGCTCGCGCAAATCGGTTTCGACGCCTTCTCGTCGACGCGCGAGGAATTCGCCGCATTCACGCGCGACGAACTCGCGCAATGGACGCAGTGGATCAGGGATGCCGGGATCGAGCCGGAATGACCGGCTCAGGCGGCTTGCCTTGCGTCAGGCAAGTGCATCACCGCGTCGGTGTCGTAGAACTCCCGAAACAAAATGAGCTTTCCTTGGTCAAAACGGAAGAAATGCGTTCATTCGCTCGCAAAGACCCGCCCGGTGGCGCGCATGCGCCCGCGCGTGAAGACGAACCGGATGCAGCCGCGACGACGTATTTGCGGCGGCTTCGCGAATTGACCGTAGGGACAGCCCTGCTACCCTCTTTCGCCAATGGTCCCCGCTGAGACTTTGGGAGTGATTGAGATGCGCCAGCGGCTGACACAAACCTTCACTTGCGCCTTGGCCTTGATGCTTGCCGCGCCCGCTCTCGCGCAAAAGGCGAAAACCCTGCGCGTCGTGCCTTTGCTCGAAATGCGTTTGCTCGATCCCTATCAGAACACCAATTACGGCACCCGCAATCACGGTCATATGATTTACGAGGAGCTTTTCGCGCTCGATTCCCTCCAACAGCCAAAGCCCATGATGGTGGGCGACTATGCGGCCTCGGCGGACGGGCTCACGCACACTTTTAAACTGCGTGCCGGACTCAAATGGCACGACGGCAAGCCGGTGACGACGGCGGACGTGATCGCCTCGCTGGAAAAATTCGTGAAGAAAGACGGTTTCGGGGGCAAACTCGGCGGCGTCATCGCCGGCATGAACGCCGACAGCGCGGACAGCTTCACCATCAAGCTGACAGAGCCTTTTCCGCTCATTCTCGAAGCGCTGGGGAAAACCTCGGGCAACGCGCCTTTCATTCTGCCGGAGCGTTTCGCGCGCCTGCCGGACGGCTCGCCCGAGTTTCAACCCATCGGCTCAGGCCCGTTCATCTTCAAGCGCGATGAATGGCGGCCCGGCGACAGAGGCGTCTACGTCAAAAACCCCGATTACATCCCTCGCAACGAGCCCGCCGACGGCATGTCCGGCGGCAAGGCGGTGAAGGTCGACCGCGTCGAGTGGATCACCATGCCCGATGTGAACACGTCTGCGAACGCCCTGATGGCCGGCGAGATCGACATCTACGAAAATCCGGCCTTTGATCTCCTGGCGCCCCTGAAAGCGGATTCGAACGTCGTTGTCGCCGTCACCGACAAGACCGGCAACCAACCCTACCTGCGCATGAACCATCTGCATCCCCCCTTCAACAACGCGAAGGCGCGGCAGGCCCTGCTCTATCTCATCGATCAGGACCTCTATGGAAAAGCGGTCACCGGCGATCCCTCGTATTACACGACATGCCCGGCCTTTCTCATGTGTGGTTCGCCCTACGGGTCGAGCGCCGGCGGCGTGCAGCCCGACCTTGAGAAAGCCCGCGCGCTCTTCAAGGAAGCCGGCTACAACGGCGAGAAAGTCGTGTTTTTGCACTCGACGACGAACCCGGCCTTTGAGGCCGCGGGGCTCATCACCATCGAGCGTCTGCGCAAGATCGGCGTGAACGTGGAATCCCAGCAGATGGATTTCAACACCATGATGATCCGCCGCACCAGGCGCGATCCCATCGACAAGGGCGGTTGGAGCCTCGCTCATTCCGGCAATTTCGGCGTCGATGTGGCCTCGCCCATGACCAACATCTATCTTTCCTCGACTTGCGGTCAGGGCGTCGCGGGCTGGCCCTGCGACAATGAACTGGAAGCGCTGAAGGATTCTTTCGCGCGCGCGCCAAATCTTGAAGAGCGCAAGAAAATCGCCGAAAAAATCCAGTTGCGCGCGATGCAGTCGGTGCCCTACGTGCCGGTCATGCAGACCTACACGCTCGTCGCCTATCGCAGAAATCTCACGGGAATGGTAAACTCGCCGCTGGTTGTTTACTGGGGCGTGGACAAGCCGCAGTGAGCCCGACGACGCCTCAAAGCACCGTCGACAGAAACAGCGGCAGCGCGAAGATCGACAGCAGGGTCGAGATGACGACGACGCCGGCGACCTCTTCGGGACGGTTGTTGTAGCGTTCAGCGAACATATAGTTGAACACGGCGGCCGGCATCGAGGCCTGCACGACGACCACGCCGCGCGCGGCGCCTTCAAGGCCGAGCAGCGTCGCCACCGCCCAGCCGATGGCAAAGCCCCCGGTCAGCCGCGCCACTGAAAAGACGGTGGCGCGGCCGATCGACGCCATCTTCAGGCTGGCCAGCGAATAGCCCAGCGACAGCAGCATCAGCGGCACCATGAGCCCGGCCAGGATATGGATGGCGCGTCCGACGATCGAGGGCGGCTGCAATCCCGCGACCGCGAGTGAAATGGCCACGACAAGCGCCCAGATGAGTGGCATGCGCAGCAACGCGCCCGGATTCATGCCGCCCGCCGCGATGGATTGTCCAACGGTGAACTGCATCAGCGAGGCCGTCGCGTAAAAAGCGATGGCGAGCGCCATGCCCGTTTCGCCAAAGGCGAACAGGGCCATCGGCAGCCCCATGTTGCCGGAGTTCGGAAAGGCCAGCGCCGGCAGAAACACGGAGGGCGATTCGCCCAGCGCCCGCACGACCAGATAGCCCGCCGCCAGCGCCGCCGCGTGACACAGAACGCAGGCCAGCGCGATCTGTCCGAGCACGGTCAGACTGAGTCCGGCGTGCGTGAGATTGTCGATGACGAGACACGGCGTCCCGACGGTCGTCACCAGCAGAGAAACGAAGCGCGGATCGAAAGCCGCGCCGCTGCGCGACCACACGTATCCCACGAGGGCGACCAGAAAGACCGGCCCGACGACGTCAACGAGAATACCAAAAATCTGCATCATGTTCCCGCGCTTCGGCGTGCATTACGCCAGCGCGCGGAAATATCCAAGCCTGACAGCGGCGTCGATCCAACGCGTCCCGGCGGAAGCAGCGCCACGCGGTTACGGCAGACCGCTGCTGGCGGCGCCGAAGTTGTGGTTCACCTTGCCGCCTATCATGGAGAGCGAAACAACCAGCAAAACCGCAATGGACGTGCCGATGACGCTGTATTCCATCGCGCTTGCGCCGGATTCGTCGTGAATAAATCGCGTAAACAAGGACTTCATGTACTGCTCCACGGTTTGAACGGGCGGCCGCCGCGACATCGTCGCGACGCTCTTCACCGGCAATTGGAAACTAACCCGCCGAGGTTAACCGAACGGCAATCAGCGTGGTGAATGAAAGGTGATTTTTCAGCACCTTTCAGCCTCAATGCAGAATCTGGCTGAGGAACAGCTTTGTTCGCTCGTGCCTCGGGTTCGAGAAGAACGCGTCCGGCGCGTTGGCTTCGACAATCTCGCCCGCGTCCATGAAGATCACGCGGTCGGCGACCTGGCGGGCAAAGCCCATTTCATGGGTCACGCACAGCATGGTCATGCCCTCGCGCGCGAGATTGACCATCGTGTCCAGCACTTCCTTCACCATTTCCGGGTCCAGGGCGGAAGTCGGCTCGTCGAACAGCATGATCTTCGGGCTCATGCAGAGCGACCGGGCGATGGCGACGCGCTGCTGCTGGCCGCCGGAGAGTTGCCCCGGATATTTGTTGGCCTGCTCCGGGATTTTGACGCGGGTCAGATAATGCATGGCGATCTCGTCCGCCTGTTTCTTCGGCATCTTGCGCACCCAGATCGGCGCCAGCGTGCAGTTCTCCAGAATGGTCAGGTGCGGAAACAGGTTGAAATGCTGGAAGACCATGCCGACGTCGCGGCGGATGTCGTCAATTTTCTTGAGGTCGTTGGTGATCTCGACGCCTTCGACGAGGATGCGGCCCTTCTGATGCTCCTCCAGCCGGTTGACGCAGCGGATCAGCGTCGATTTGCCGGAGCCCGAGGGACCGCAGATGACGATTTTTTCCCCTTTCGCGACCTCAAGGTTGACGTCGCGCAACACATGAAAAGCGCCATACCATTTGTTGACGCCGATCATGGTCACGGCGGGTCCGGCTCGCGGCGCGACGGCTTCCATGAAAACTCCTAGCGGTTGCGTCCAAGCGACAGATTGCGTTCGATCATCGCCGAATATTTCGACATGCCGAAACAGAAAACAAAATAGAACAACGCCGCGAAGACGTAGCCCGTGGTGGAGATCGAGGGGCCCGCCCAGGCGGGATCGAGCCGCGCCGTGTCCACCGTCCGCAGGAAGTCGGAAATGCCGACAATCGCCACCAGCGTCGTATCCTTGAACAGGCCGATAAAGGTGTTGACGATGCCGGGAATGACGATGGTCAGCGCCTGCGGCAGGATGATCAGCCGCATCATCTGGCCATAGCCGAGCCCCATCGCCATGGCGCCTTCGAACTGCCCTTTTGGCATGGCCTGCAAGCCGCCGCGAATGACTTCGGCCATATAGGCGGAGGCGAAGAGCGACACGCCGATCAGCGGCCGCGCCAGCCGGTCCGGCGTCCATTGCGCCGGCACGAACAGCGGCAACATCAGGTTCGCCATGAACAGAACCGTGATCAACGGCACGCCGCGCACGAATTCGATAAAAACAACCGAACAGAACTTGACGATGGGCAGCCGCGAACGCCGCCCGAGCGCCAGCAGAACGCCGCCCGGCAATGAAACCACGATGCCCACGAGCGACACCAGCAGACTGACAAACACGCCGCCCCAGAGGTCGGTCGGAACCGCTTGCAGGCCGACATATTCCCAACCGTGCAAAAAGACGAAGGCCAGCACGGGATAGGCCACGAAAAACAGCAAGCTCCCCGCCGCCTTGCGCGGCGCGCCGGGCCACAGCAGCCAAACAATGAGGACGGCGCCGAACATCATGGTCAAATTGACGCGCCAGACCGCTTCGCGCGGATAGGATCCATAAACAAAGTAGGAGAATTTCTGCGCCACATAGGCCCAGCAGGCGCCTGTCTCCGGCGCGCGGCAGGCCGCCCCGTCGGGCGCGCTCCAGACCGCGTCGACGATGAGATAACGCACAACGCCCGGCAACAGCCACACGAGCAGCGCCAGAGAACCCAGCGTCAACGCGCTCGACCATGGACCCGAGAACAGATTGGCGCGCAGCCACGCGGGAACGCCGCGATGCAACACCGGAGGCGGCAGAAGGGGCGCGTTCCCCGTCCGCAGGAAACCCTTCGCCGTCTGTTCCGCGCCCGCCATCTCAGCGCTCCCTCAGGGAAAGTCGCTTGTTGTAGACGTCCATGATCAGGGAGGTCGCCAGCGAGATCGTCAGATAGACCGCCATGGTGATGGCGATGACCTGCACGGCGGCGCCTGTGTTGTTGAGCACGGTGCCCATGAACACCTGCACGAGATCAGGATAGCCGATGAACACGGCGAGCGACGAGTTCTTGGTCAGGTTCAGATATTGATTGGTCAGCGGCGGGATGATGACGCGCATGGCTTGTGGAATGACGACGAGCTTCAACGTCGGCGCGGCGCGCAGGCCCAGCGCGTAGGCCGCTTCACTCTGGCCGCGCGGCACCGATTGAATGCCCGCGCGCACGATTTCGGCGATGAAGGAGGCGGTGTAGAGCACCAGCCCCAGCACCAGCGCGACGAATTCCGGGCGCACGAACATGCCGTTGGCGAAGTTGAACCCGCGCAGCACCGGCAGTTCGAAGCTCACGGGTTCGTGGAGAAAAATCCAGGCAAGGATCGGCGGGGCCAGAACAAGCCCGGCGCCGACAAGGCCAACCGGCCTTTGCGCGCCGGTCTCGCGCTGCAGCCCGCGCGCGTAAACCGCAAAACCGATCGCGGCGGCGACGCCCGCCAGCAGCGCCCAGACAATCCAGACGGCGCCGTCGGCGAATTTCGGCTCGGGCAAAACAAGCCCGCGATTGTTGAGAAAGGCGATGTTGAAGAACGACAGCGACTGGCGCGGGCCCGGCAGCGGCGCCAGCACCGCGTTGTACCAGAACAGCAATTGCAGCAGCAGCGGAATATTGCGGATCGTTTCGACATAGACCATGGCGAGCTTGGCCACGACCCAGTTCGAGGACAGCCGCGCCACCCCCACCATGAAGCCGATGAGCGTCGCAAAAATGACGCCGATGCCCGCGACCATCAAGGTGTTGAGAAGGCCCACCAGAAAGGCGCGGCCATTGGTTGAGACCGCCGAATATTCAATCAAAGTCTGGTTGACGTCGAAAGCGGAGGTCTTGTCCCAGAAATCGAAATTCGTCGGGATGTTGCGCGCGCGCATATTGGTCGCGGCGTTGTCGATCGCGCCCCAGGCCAGAAACAAAAGCCCCGCCAGCAGCAGCGCCTGCCATGCCGCGCCGCGCGCCGCCGGATTGTTCCAGAGCGGCACGCGTGGTTTTTCGAGGGGGGCGGCGCTCGCGCTCATGCGCGGGCGCCTTCAATTTGCGCGGCGCGGCCCAAGGCGGGCAACCTTTGTCAGCGAACCGGCGGCGCGTATTGCAGGCCGCCTTTCGACCACAGCAAATTGAGGCCGCGCTTGATCTTGAGTTTCGAGCTCTCGCCGACATTGCGCTCGAACGATTCACCGTAATTGCCGACATGTTTGACGATTCTGTAGGCCCAGTCCTTCGTCAGGCCCAGGCCCTTGCCGAAATCACCCTCGACGCCGAGCAGGCGTCGGATTTCCGGCGACGTGGATTTCACGCGGTCGTCGATATTCGCCTTGTTAACGCCGAGCTCTTCGGCGTTGATCATGGCGAAATGCGTCCACCGCACGAGATTGAACCATTGATCGTCGCCCTGGCGAACGGCCGGTCCGAGCGGCTCTTTCGAAATGACGTCGGGCAACACCGCGTGTTCGTCCGGGTTCACCAGCTTCAGGCGCTCTGAATAGAGTTGCGACACGTCGGTCGTAAAAGCGTCGCAACGCCCGGTGTCATAGGCCTTGATCGTTTCATCGGCGGTGGCGAAGACAACGCCCTCGTATTTGATGTTGGCGGCGCGGAAGAAATCCGCGAGGTTCAGTTCGGTCGTCGTGCCCTGCTGCACGCAGACAGAGGCGCCGGCGAGCTCCTTGGCGGCGGAAATGTTGAGCTTCTTGCGCACCATGAAGCCCTGACCGTCGTAGTAATTGACGCCCGCAAACAGCAGACCGAGATCCGCCTCGCGCGATTGCGTCCAGGTGCCGTTGCGCGACAGAACGTCGATTTCGCCTGATTGCAAAGCGGTGAAACGGTCCTTGGCGGTCAAGGGTATGAACTTTACTTTGCTGGGATCGTTGAAAACAGCGGCGGCGATGGCGCGGCAGAATTCGACGTCAAGCCCGGTCCAGACGCCCTTGTCGTCGGGCAATCCAAAACCGGCGAGGCCGGTGTTCGAGCCACAGGTGAGAAAGCCCTTCTGCTTGACATTGTCGAGGGTGCCGGCGGCGGCGGGCAAAGCCAGGACAAGGTTAGCAGCCGCGAGGAAGACGAGTTTTTTCAGCATTTTTCAAGCTCCCGTATCATCATGGCGGCGCGGCGCGGCGCCCGCTTCCCACGCTTGCCATCCCGCGCTCATCACACTGGTATTTCAGCTCCGGGTCAAGGCGTTTTAAAGGGCAACTGGTTTCGGCGCCTCGCCTTGACGCGGGCGCGTCGTTGATTTCAACCTGCCTTGCCTCGATGGAATCCCGATATGACCAAGCTGACCTCGCAGACCCGCAAAGGTCTCAAAAGCCGCACCCGCCTCGTCAACGCCGGGCGCGATGTTTCGGAGCAGCATGGTTTTATAAATATGCCGGCCTGGCGAGGTTCCACGGTGGTTTTTCCGACCGTGGAGGCCCTCAAGGGGCGCAAGGCGCGCTATACCTATGGCACCAAGGGCACGCCTTCCAGCGAGGCGCTGGAGCAGGCCTGGAGCGAAATCGCCGGCGCGCAAACAACTGTGCTCGCGCCCACCGGCCTTGCCGCCGTCACCCTGGCGTTGCTGACCGCCGTCAAATCAGGCGATCATATTCTCGTGAGCGACAGCGCCTATGGTCCAACCCGTCATTTCTGCGACACCATTCTGAAACGCCTCAACGTCGAGGCTCAATATTACGATCCTTACGTGGGCGCGGAGATTTCCGGGTTGATGCGATCCAGCACCAGCGCGGTTCTCGTGGAAGCCCCGGGCTCGCAAAGTTTCGAGATGCAGGACATTCCAGCCATCGCCGAAGTCGCCCACGCGCGCGGCGCTTGCGTGATTATGGACAACACCTGGGCGACGCCCTTGTTCTTTCCTCCGCATGAACGCGGCGTCGATCTCGCCATTGAGGCGGGCACCAAATACCTCTCGGGCCATTCCGATCTGCTGATCGGGCTTGTGTCGGCCAATCCGGCATGGGCCAAACGCCTGCGCGAAACCTTCGACGCCTTCGCCATGTGCGCGGGTCCCGACGATATTTTTCTGGCCTTGCGCGGCCTGCGCACCATGGAACTGCGTCTGCGCGAAGCCGAACGCCAGGGCCTCGGCTTGGCGAACTGGTTTGCGGCGCGGTCGGAAGTCAAGGAAGTGCTGCACCCCGCCCTCCCCGGCCATCGCGGCCACGAAATCTGGAAGCGGGATTTCCTCGGTTCTTCCGGCCTGTTTTCAATCATCCTGAACCCGGCGTCGGAAAAAGCCGTCGCCGCCATGCTCGATGGGCTCGAACTCTTCGGCATGGGCTATTCCTGGGGCGGCTTTGAAAGCCTGGTGATCCCCTTTGATTGTGGGACCTACCGCACCGCGACGAAATGGGCGCCGGGCGGGCCAGCCTTGCGTTTTCAGGTCGGGCTGGAGGACATGAGCGATCTGACGGCGGATCTGGTGAAAGGTTTTGCGCGGTTGCAGGCAGGCGGGTGAGTTTTCGCCCGTTTCACATGCCGCGGTATTGCTGGCTCATCAGCCCCTGTTGAAGCGGGGAAGCCTGGATGGCTGTCCGGTTGTTTGCTTCAATTGAAAATATTGGCAGAACCTTGTTAAGCAAGGCGCTCATTTGCTCTCGTCGCCCGAGTTCAACCGCTCCCACACAAGCTCGCGTTGCGAGCCGACAGAGCCCAGAATGACGCGATCGGGGCCGTCAAATCTGTATTGCCGCTGCACGTCGCCCTGAACCTGCCAGCCCGGCTGCACGCTGGCGGCGCGATGATGGGTGACGATCTTTTTGGCTTCATCGACGGAAAATGCGCCAAAATAGGAGGTATAACCGTACAGCGCGGCGAGCGCCTGCTCGCCCGTGGGTTTGCCGTCCTTCACCTCAATGGACGGGCGATCGGGATGGATCACCACATGCATCCATCCGCTTGCATGGTAGGTGATGAACCCCGTGGGATTGACGCCCCGCTCCGGTCGAACCTTGCCATCTTCGCGGATCGTGATCAGGCGCCAAGTGCCTGCGAGGTTTTTTGCGTCGTTCATGTGCGCCCGCCATGCAAGCGTGGCGACACCGCCAAGCCCTTGACCCTAACAGAACAGGCCTGCCCGGCGAAAGCTGGCGCAGACGTGACGATAGTTGGAAAGTTACGTGCATGAGGTGAATTGCGTAAAATCAGGAATGACTCAAACTTTGCCGCCAGCCGCCAAGAGCCCGCTCCGCCAGCAAGCTCGAACGGATTTTTTCGCGCTTTTTGAAAATCCGACGGTCCTCTCCCCGGCCGACCGACGCGCATTCGAAGGCGCGGATTGTTTGAACCGCGCGCGTTCTTGCGATAAATCACGCGGCAAATGGCGCGGCAAAAAAGCCACGCGGAAATTCAGGAAATCCGCACGCGGGTTTTGACGCGCTAGAACCGCTCACCCATCGCCATCCCGCGCAGCTTTGCGTTCGCGCAGCACGAACACCAGATTGCGCAAGTAAATCACCACCCCCAGCGATTGCCCCAGAATAAAGACGGGATCACGCCGGTAAAGCGCGTAGACCAACAGCAACAATCCCCCGCTGATTGACAATATCCAGAAGGAAAACGGGATTACGCTGCGGCCCGCCTTTTCGCTCGCCAGCCATTGCACCAGAAAACGACCCGTAAACAGCGCCTGTGCGAGCAGGCCGATCCAGGCCCACCAGTCGAGCTTCAACACGAAGACTTCGTAGAAATAGCCGCCCATGGCGTGCCAGAGATCGATGATCACGGCCCCTCCTCCCGGGATTGCGGTACGTTTTTGCGCCTCCTGATCAGCCAGCGCACCCCGAGGAGATCGACAATCCCGACCCACAGCCGATCGAAAAACCCGTAATTGGACACGCCGGACAGGCGCGGCCTGTCGACGACATCGACATAAGCAATTTCAAAGCCTTCGCGGCGCATGAGCGCAGGCGTAAAGCGATGCAGCGCGTCAAAATAAGGCAGCGACAGCCATGCCTCTCTGCGGAAACATTTATAGCCGCAGCCGGTGTCGCGGGTGCCATCTTTCAGAATGCGCGCGCGAACGCCATTGGCGACGCGGGACTGGAATTTCTTGAAGCCGGTGTCTTGCCGTCCAACCCGCTGGCCCTGCACAAGTCCGCATGATTGTCCAGCATTTTCAATAGTTTGCAGGAAGTCCGGGATGAACGCCGGATCGTTCTGGCCGTCGCCGTCCAGGGTGATCACCAGCAACGAACGGGCGGCGCGTACTCCGGTGCGCACGGCAGCCGACTGGCCGCAGGATCCGGCGTGCGTCAGCACGCGCAAAAAATCCCGGCTTATCATCAGCTTATGCAGTTCGTCCGCGGTCGCGTCCGTCGAGCCGTCGTTTACGTAGATGATTTCAAAGGGAAAGTAATCCGTCAGCGCCGCCTCGATTTCGGCCAGCAGCGGCGCGATATTGCCGGCTTCGTTGCGCGCGGGCACAACGACCGAAACGCGCGTTTCCCGCGCGGCGCTCACACAAATGCCCGCGTGATTTGTCGCATAATTCGTCCGTTGCGCGCGCGAACTTTCGCGCGCGCGCGCCGAAATACGATGCCGCGCGCGGCAAACGCGCGGCGCGCCAGCGCGGCGCTCGCATAACCCAGGCCCGCTCCCGCGATGACGTCGCTCACGTAATGGGCGCCGATGACGACACGCGAAACCCCAACCAGCACAGCCACGCCCAGCAGCGGCCAACGCCATCTCGGCGCCATCGATCCAATGGCGATCGCCATGGCGAAGGCGGTCACCGCGTGGCCCGAGGGGAAACTGGCGAAGGTCGCGTTCAGCGAGAAGGGGTCGAAATGCAGCGGGCCGACGATTTCCATCAGCTTGGGGCGGGCGCGGCCGAACAGGTGCTTGAGCGCCTGGGAGACAAGTCCCGAAACCGCCGCGACGGCGAAGAGGTAAAAGGCGCGGCTCGCAAGCACACCCATGGCCGCGTCGAATTTTCGCCCGCGACCCCCGCCCCGCGCCAGGATCGCGCCAACAGTGACGCAAACCGTCAAGGCGAAAATATAACCGGAGGCGCCCAGGTGGGTGATCTTCTCGAAAATCCAGATTGTATCAGGCGATAGCCGGTTCGCCCAACGCACGGTTTCAGCGTCGTATGTCACGCCGATCCCCACCATGCCCGCGCAAAAAACCAGGGTGAGAATGGATTCCAGAACCCGCAAATCCTTGTTGCGTTCCTGATGGCGCACCCGGCCCCAGGCGCGAAAAAACTCCAGCGCCGCCGCGCGCAGTTTTGCGACCGCGTTCGGAAAGCCGCCGGGCCTGCCCGGGAGCGGCGCGGCATCGCGCGTGAGTCTGGCCGGTTGGGAGGTCATCGGGCCTCTCCCTGCCGCACATAAAGGCCAATGTCCAGCCGTCGACCGCCGTTGAAGTTGAGGCCGGCGACGCGGCTGGCGAGACGCACGCTTGCGGTATCGCCGAGCCTCGCCTTGAAGGCGGCTTCCTCGCGCTGTTCTACAAAGGCGAGGCGGCAGGGGCCGGCGGCGAGGAAGTCCGCCGCGCCGGCGCCATCGGTCATTTCAAGATTTGTGCCCACGAGAAAGACGAGACTTGGCTCGCGAAAACCTGTGGTAGCTGTTAAAAAAATGGAACAATTCGGCATTTTCGCCAAGGCTGACGTCCGCGCCGCCGCCAGCCTGGGCGACATCGCAAGCGGGGCAAAGACCGGTCCGGTCATGATGCCGTCATAGACCATGAGAAAACTCAGGAAGGCCAGCAACACTGCTGCTCCTGGCAGCTTGTCCAGTGTTCTGGCGCGGATCATGACCGCCACCCGCCAGGCTTGCCAGAGCACCAGCGGCGCCGCCGCAAAATAGACCCAGCCCGGTGGCAGCTGAAAGTAGAAGGCTCCGCCGGCGCCAATCGCCACCAGCAAAATCGCGAGGCCGGGAATCAGCCAGAGAAGCCAGAGCGCGCGGACGGCGAGCGCCCCACGCTCCAGCGCCAGCGCGGTCAGGATCGCCAAGGCGGGATAAAGCGGCAGCACGTAATGCGGCAGTTTCGTCGGCACCGCCTCGAACAGGAGCCAGGACGGGATCAGCCAGGCCAGCAGAAAGGCGACAGCCGGCTCGCGCCGGTTCCGCCAGGCAAACGGCGCCGCCAGCGCCGCCAGCGGGGCGAAGGGCCAGCCCGTCAGGAAGAACGTGGCGAGATAGGCGCCGGGCGGCGCTCCATGGGCCTCCTGCCCCGCCGCTACTTTGCCGAGCATATCCTGCCCGACGGAATCCGCGAGGAAGGCGCCCTTGGTCTCGATCATGATCAGGATGAACCAGGGCGCGACGACAAGGAGGCACCAGAGAAGGCCGATGAATGGCCGCAACCCGCGCAGCCAGCCTCCCGATCGCGTCCAGCCCAGCAGAGCGAGAGTTGCGAAAGCCGGCACCATCGGCGTGATCGGCCCTTTGACCAGCAGGCCGATTCCCATGGCGGTCCAGAAGATGGCGGGAAGGCGCCAGCCGCCCGCCGGCGCCGCGCGCAAAAAATACCGCGCCAGCACCCCCATGGCGGCGACGACTGTCGCGGCGACGACAGCGTCGGTCTTGGCCAGCCGCGCCTCGACGCCAAGCAGGATGCAGGAGGCCAGAAGCAG
>JANYDZ010000054.1 GCA_025363375.1 Hyphomicrobiales bacterium | reverse complement strand
GGGGATTCCCGCTGCGCCCAGCATTTTTGCGGCGCGCACGGCCAGATCAGGCGCGCCGGGCGCGGGATATTTCATCTCGTAAAGGGCGCGCGGAAAGCCGCCGAAATCGTAGATCATTTCGGGGCTCGCGTCGGCGGTCAGACAAGGCTGGCCGGACTCGAAATGCGCCGTCGCCACAAGGATAGCTTTCGGCTTGCCCAATTCGCGGGCGTAATCCTCGAGAAAGGTCCGCGCGGGCGTGTGGCCCAGCGCCAGCATGGGCGAACCGTGTGAGATGTAGAGCGCGGGGAATTTTGTCGTCATGGGATGATCCGTCGCGCGCAGGAGCCGCGCGTCCTTTCGCGAATAATATAGGCGCTCGCCGCGCCGGCGCCGTTGCAACCGCGCAAGGGCGCGCTTGCCGGTCTACAGATAGCCGAGCCGCATGATCAAAGCCATAAGCCAGATGATCGCGGCGCTCGCCTGCGCGCAAAAACAGGCGGCGGAACCCATGTCTTTGATGACTTTTATGGTCTGGTGCAGGTCCGGCGTCACGTGATCGCAGAGCTTTTCAACGCAAGTGTTCAGCAATTCGATGCAGAGAATGGCGATCAGCGACAGGACCAGCGCCAGCCGCAGCCAGCCCGGCTGCGCCACCACGAAGGCCAGCGGCAGTCCCACGACAAACACGCCGAACTCCTGCCGCACCGCGCGCTCGGTGCGCAGCGCGTAGGCAAAGCCAGCGCAGGAATTGAGAAACGCCGGGTAGATGCGATCCATGTGCGGCCTCGGCCTGCAAAATACGCCGGCGCCGCCGGAATGGCGGCGCCTGTGCCGGGCATGATGCCAGATTCGCGCGAAAATTACTCCGCCGCCGCCGCCGGCTTTTTCACCCGCGCGCGCTCCTCCTTGAGCAATTCCGCCACCAGGAAGGCGACCTCGATCGCCTGTTCCGCGTTGAGGCGGGGATCGCAGTGCGTGTGGTAACGGTCGGAGAGCTCGCCTTCGGAGATGGCGCGGGCGCCGCCGGTACATTCCGTCACGTTCTTGCCGGTCATCTCAAGATGCACGCCGCCAGCGTAGGTTCCCTCGGCCTGGTGGACAAGGAAAAAATTGCGGATTTCGTCCATGATGCGCTCGAAAGGCCGCGTCTTGTAGCTGTTCGCGCTGATCGTGTTGCCGTGCATGGGATCGCAGGACCACACGACAATGCGGCCTTCGCGTTGCACGGCGCGAATCAGCGCCGGCAGATGCTCGCCCACCTTCTGCGAACCAAAGCGCGTGATGAGCGTCATGCGTCCGGGCTCGTTGGCGGGATTGAGCATGTCGATCAGGCGCAGGAGATCGTCCGGCTTCAGGGTCGGCCCGCATTTGAGCCCGACCGGGTTCTTGACGCCGCGGCAATATTCGACGTGGGCGTGATCGAACTGGCGCGTGCGGTCGCCGATCCACAGCATGTGGCCGGAAGTGGCGTAATGATCGCCGCTGGTGGAATCGACGCGCGTCATCGCCTGTTCAAAGCCAAGCAGCAACGCCTCGTGCGACGTGTAGAAATCCGTGCGCGAAAGTTCCTGATGCTCTTCTGGATCGAGCCCGATCGCGCGCATGAACGCGAGGGTTTGCGTGATGCGGTCGGCGAGTTCCTGATACTTGCCGGCTTGCGGCGAATCCTTGACGAAGCCGAGCATCCAGCGATGGGCGTTGTCGAGATTGGCGTAACCGCCCCAGGCGAAGGCGCGCAGCAGATTGAGGGTTGCCGCGGACTGGCGATAGGCGTCGAGCTGGCGCGTTGGGTCGGGCGTGCGCCCTTTCAACGAAAAATCGGTGTCGTTGACGATATCGCCGCGATAGATCGGCAATTCAACGCCGTTGATGGTTTCCGTGGGGTTGGTGCGCGGCTTGGCGAATTGGCCGGCGACGCGCCCCACCTTCACCACGGGCGACGCCGCGCCAAACGTCAGCACGACCGCCATCTGCAGAAACACGCGGAAGAAATCGCGGATGTTGTCGGCGGAATGTTCGGCAAAACTCTCGGCGCAATCGCCGCCTTGCAGAAGGAAAGCCTCGCCCGCCGCGACCTTGGCGAGCGCCTTTTTGAGCTTGCGCGCCTCTCCGGCGAACACCAGCGGCGGAAATCCGGCGAGCGTTCGTTCGACATCGGCCAGCGCGGCGGCGTCGGGATAGAAGGGCGCCTGCTGAATGGGCTTTTGTCTCCAGCTTTCGGGCGTCCAGCGTTGGGCGGGCATGAGGCTACTCCGGGTCTGCTTGCGGCTTGAATGTAACGCGATCCACGATCCCCGGGCGTGGAGCGTGGTATATAGCGGATTTTGGCGACGTTGGGATTGGATTTTAGGGGGAGACGTGGTCTGGCTTTCTCACGCCTTGATCAACCGCGCAATCGCTTCCAGCCGCAAATCGCTCGCGCCGCCGCGGGAATCCGCCGCTTGCATCGGCAATTAGACCTTTTGACGGCCCACGAGCGCCTTGCATTTGCCCACGAGTCGCGCCAGATTTCAGCTGGACGAACCACCGGAGGAGCCGCCCATGATCCGCATTCTCATGTTTTCTGTCGCCGCCGCCTGCCTCATGGCCTCGCAAGCCAATGCCACTGGGCTCGCCACCTGCAACTCCGGGCCGAAATCCGCATGGAAGCCGGAAGCGCAATTGCAGAAAATGCTGATCGGCCAGGGCTGGCAGATTCGCCGGATCAAGGAAGACGGCGGCTGCTATGAGGTCTACGCCATCGACGGCAATGGCAAGCGGGTCGAGACCTATTTCCATCCCCTGACGCTGGAAGTCGTGCCCACTTCGAAAACCAACTAGGTGACCGCGCCTCAGGCGCAGGCACAAGGCAGGGTCGTCAAAGTGTGGGATCCGCTTGTGCGGGGCCTGCACTGGGGGCTTGCAACCTGCGTGATCGCCGCCTTTTTCACGCGCCACGGGCCGGAGATCGTTCACAACACCGCCGGCTATATTGCGCTGGCGATCGCGCTCGCGCGCATCGTCTGGGGTTTTGCGGGCGGCGAATTCGCGCGCTTTGCGAACTTCGTGGCGTCGCCGCGCGCCACGGTCAATTACACGTTGGCGGTGCTCGGGCGGCGTGAACCGCATTACCTCGGGCACAATCCGCTTGGCGCGTGGATGATTGTCGCGCTGCTGTTCAGCGTGCTGGTCACGACCGGCACGGGATGGCTGCTGGATACCGACGCGTATTTTGGCGACGAGCTTTTCGAGGACGTTCACGCCTTCTTCGGCAAGCTCTTTGCGCCGATGGTGGCGCTGCACGTGGGCGGCGTGATTTTCACTTCGCTCCGGCAGAAAGAGAACCTGGTGACCGCGATGATCACGGGCCGTAAAACGACGCCGGACAACTAGCGCAAGTTGGTGTAGAGTCGGGCCGAACCATAAGCAGACACGGGAGGAAGTCATGAATAAACTTTGGGCGCCGCTCTGCATCGTCGGGCTCGCGGCGTTCGGCGCGCCGGCGCGCGCGCAGGCCGTCGTCAATGAGCGCAACATCTCCGTCGAAGCCGCCTTCAAGGTCGCGCATGCGGCGATCGACGCGTGCAAAAAGACCGGTTACGATATTTCCGTTGTGGTTGTCGATCGCAATGGCGTCGTGCGCATCGCGGTGCGCGCCGACACGGCATCGCCGCACAATTTCGATCTTGCGCGCCGCAAGGCCTATACCGCCAAGACCTTTCGCCGGACTTCCGCGAGCTGGGCCAAGCGCATGATCGACGAGCCCGAATTGTCGGGCCAGAAGAACCTCTTCGATGTCATCCCGCTCGGCGGCGGCGTTCCCATTGACGCGGGCAAGGACACGATTGGCGCCGTCGGCGTCAGCGGCGCGCCGGGCCAGGACAAGGATGAAGCCTGCGCGAGCGCCGGCGTCGCCGCCATCGCCGGCGAATTGAAATGATTTACGCTTACCCTGCATCACAACCGGAGTTGTTCACATGCGCTACGCACTTGCCGCCCTTTGTCTCGCCGCCTTCGCCATGACGACGCCCGCCGCCGCGCAGACGCCCGCTCCGGCGCCGGCCGCGCCCGAAGGACCGATCACCACGGTGACCTATCTTGAATTCGCCGACGACTTCGCCAATCGCGGCGGCGCGCTTGTGATGGACTATCGCGGCAAAAATATCCGCGCGTCCGGCAATTCCAATATCGAGACGTTCGTGGAGATCGGCCAGCCCCATCGCTACGCCGTCGTGGAGCTTTGGCAGAACGCCGCCGCGCAGGACGGGCACGCGAAGGCGACCGGCGGCGCGCCCAAGCTCGATGTGAAACAGGGCGCGCTCGCGCCGGCGGATGTGCGGTTGCACAAGCGCTGGAACTCGGCCGGGTCCATGGCGCCGACATCGCAGTCCGTCTTCGTGCTTACCCACGTGGACGTGCCGCCGCCGCGTCAGGCCGAAGTTGAGGCGATTATGAAGGCGCTCGCGGAAAAAAGCCGCGCGGAGGCGGGCTTCGCGCGCTTCGACATTGTGCAAAGCACGACGCGGCCCAATCACTTCACTTTCATTGAAGCGTGGGAAAACGCGGCCGCCGCGCAGGCGCACGCCACCGCGCCGCACACGCTTGAGTTCCGTACAAAACTAAATCCGATTCTGGGCGCGCTCTACGACGAGCGGCGCTACAAGTTCCTGCAATAAGCGGACGCAATTTTCTGGATGCGCGGCTGGAGCCTATTCCTCGCCGCGCGTCGCCCGACGCATGAAAAACAATATTGGCAGCACCATGACGATCATCAGCGTGCCGAGCGCCGCCGAGGGCGCCGGCTGGCCGTTCTGAAACAGCTGCCACACCAGCACCGGCAACACGAGATTGTCCTGACTGGAGAGCACGAAGGGGATCGTGAATTCCCGCAAGCCGATGATGAAGACGATCACAAACGCCGAGG
>JANYDZ010000053.1 GCA_025363375.1 Hyphomicrobiales bacterium | reverse complement strand
TGACGGAAAACATATGATTTCCGTAGCGGCGGCTCAGACGCCAAAAGCAGGGGCGATTTGCCGCAAAACATGATCGACAAACCCCGTCGGAATGGCGCATCGTGCGGAAACCTGTCGGATGAGGTTTTCCGCGCATGCTTGTCGGCTATATGCGCGTTTCCACCGACGGCGACCGCCAGACTTTTGATTTGCAGCGGGATGCGCTCCTTGCCGCCGGAGTCGATGAACGTCACCTGTTCGAGGATCGGCTCAGCGGCAGCCGCGGCGAGCGGACAGGCCTGACCAAGGCGCTCGCCTTCATCAAGTCCGGCGATTGCCTGGTCGTATGGAAGCTGGATCGGTTGGGGCGCTCGTTGCCTCACCTGCTTACGACGGTGAACGATCTCAGGGCGCGCGGCGTCGGCTTTCGTTCGCTCACCGAGCAAATGGACACCGCGACGCCGCAAGGCGAATTCCTCTTTCATGTGTTCGGCGCGCTGGCGCAATTCGAACGGTCGCTCATCCAGGAACGGGTTCAGGCTGGACTGTCTGCCGCGCGTGTTCGTGGGCGGCGCGGCGGGCGGCCCATGGCGATCGACGCCGAGAAGCTGGCCGCCGTGACCTCGGCGCTTGACGGCGGGGCCTCCAAGGCCGCCGTCTGTCGAACGTTCGGCGTCAAGCGCAGTACGCTCATCGACGCCTTGGCCAGGATCGGATGGCCTGCGGGAAGCCAGAGTCGGGAGACATGAGTGGCGCGATGGCGAGGATTGAGCGAGGCCCAGATTACCGAGTTGTTCGATCCGCCCGCCCAGCAGCGTGAGTTGATCCGTCACTTCACGCTGACGGCGGCGGACCTTGCAGCGATTTTGCGCTGCCGGGGCGATTCCAATCGTCTCGGCTATGGGCTCATGCTCTGCTATCTCAACTATCCCGGCCGCGCCCTGCGCGCCGGCGAGCGCCCTTGCGCGGCGTTGATCGGTTTCGTCGCCGAACAAATCGGGGTGCTTGCGGAGTCTTTCGACGAGTATCTCGTCGCCAAGCGGAATTGCTGGCGTCACTCCGTCGAATGTCAGCAGCGGCTCGGGCTTCGTCCGTTCGGCAAAAAGACGGCCGCCGAGTTGGCGGAATTCCTATCGCCCCGGGCGATCGAAAATGATCGGCTCGCCTATCTGGCTCCCCTGGCGATTGAAGCGTGTCGGCAGAGCCGAATCATGGTTCCCTCGCCCGCCGCCATCGAACGCCTCTGCGCGGAAATTCGCCGCGTGGCCCAAAGAGCGGCGCATCGGCGATTGACCGAGGGGCTGTCGGCTGAACAGCGGCGGGGGCTCGATGCGCTCACGCAACGTCGGGAAGAGACCAGCCTGAGTTGGCTCGCGTGGTTGCGACAAACGCCAGAAGCCGCCACTTCGGCCGCCATGCTCGGTTTGATCGAACGTCTGGAACATGTCCGACGGATTGGGATCGAACCCGGCCGTGGCCACGTGATCCATCAGACGCGTCTCGCCCAACTCGTGCGCGAAGCCGGGCGCACGACCGTCCAGCACGTCGCCGGCTACGAACGCCCCAGGCGACACGCAACGCTGGTCGCTGTCGGCTTGGATATTTGCGCCAGTCTGACCGACCAAGCCGTCGATATGTTTGATCGTCTGATCGGCGCGATGTTTCGCAAGGCCGAGGGGCGACACGCCCGAGCCTTTCAAAGTGACGCCAGAGCCATCAACGAAAAAGTTCGTCTCTACGCGCGCATTGGCGCGGCCCTGATCGCCGCCCATGAGACCAAGCAGGACGCGTTCGGCGCTATTGCGGCCGTGGTCCCTTGGGAGCGTTTTTGTTCGAGCGTCGCGGAAGCCGAGGCGTTGGCGCGGCCCGAGGAGTTCGACGCCTACCAGGCTCTGGGCGAGCGTCATGCCGGCGTTCGGCGCTGGTCGCCCGCCTTCCTCGAAGCGTTCGAATTCGAAAGCGTTCCGGCGTCCGCTTCTCTCATGCGCGCCATCGAGGCGCTGCGCGAGATGAACCGCGTCGGGAAATCGAACCTGCCGAAATCAGTCCCGACCGGGTTCGTCCGGCAGCGCTGGGCGCGGCACGTTCTGCCGGGCGGCGTCATTGATCGGCGTTACTATGAACTCTGCGTGCTGTCCGAGCTGCGCGATCGACTGCGCGCCGGCGACGTTTGGGTCGGCGGCAGCCGGCAATACCGCTCTTTCGAGGAACGATTGATTTCGAAAGGAGCATTTCAAGATTTGCAGAAGGTCGGCGCTCTGCCGATTGCGGTCGAAGCGGATTTCGAGCGCTTCATAACGGGCCGCCGCGAGCGACTCGACTCTCGACTGGCGGCCATCGATGCGCGCGCCAAAGGCGGCCTGTTGCCGGATGTCACAATCGACAAAGGCGTGCTGAAGATATCGCCGCTCAAGAAATCGACGCCGCCCGAAGCCGAAGCCCTGGCCGAGCGACTTTACGCCATGCTGCCGCGCGTTCGCATCACCGACCTGTTGGCCGAAGTGGCGAGATGGACGCTCTTTCCCGAATGTTTCACGCATCTGCGCACCGGCGCGGCGGCAATCGACAATCGCGCCCTGATGGCGGCGGTGCTCGCCGATGGCCTCAATCTCGGGCTGACGCGCATGGCCGAAGCGTGCAGCGTCGCCACGCTCGGTCAACTCGCCTGGACATCCGACTGGCATATCCGCGAAGAGACATACGCGCTCGCGTTGCAACGTCTGGTCAACCGACAACAGAGCGAACCGTTCGCGGCTTTGTTTGGCGGCGGCGTCGCCTCGTCGTCCGACGGTCAGTTTTTCCAGGCGGGCGGCCCTGGAAGCGACGCCGGTCGTTTCAACGCGCATTACGGCAAGAAGCCGGGATTCAAGGTCTATACGCACATCTCGGACCGCTACGCGCCCTTCTACACCAAGCTTATCGCGGCGACCGCGAGCGAGGCGCTGCATGTGCTGGACGCTCTCCTCTATCACCAGAGCGACGTTTCCGTGCTCCGCCACCACACGGATGGCGGCGGCGATTCCGACCATGTCTTCGCGCTATGCGCCTTGCTAGGCTTCAAATTCTCGCCGCGCATTCCCGACTTGAAGCACCGTCGCCTCTACAGTTTCGAGCGACCGTCCGCCTATCCAACTCTCGAACCCTTGATTGCCGGGCGCATAGATATCCCGCTGATCCGCGCGCATTGGGCCGATATCCTGAGAATCGGGGCGTCCATTCGCAGCGGAACCGTGACGGCGTCGCTGATCATGCGCCAACTGGCGTCACATCCCAGGCAGAACGGCGTCGCCGCGGCGCTTCGCGAACTGGGACGCCTGGAACGCACGCTCTTCACGCTCGACTGGTTCGAGGACCCCGATCTGCGCCGCGAGACCGGCCAAGAGCTCAACAAAGGCGAATCCCGCAACAGTCTCGCGCGCGCCGTTTTCATCCATCGGCTCGGCGAAATCCGCGACCGCACATACGAAAATCAGCAGCACCGCGCCTCCGGCCTTAATCTCGTCGTCTCGGCGATCATTCTTTGGAACACCCGATATCTCGAACCCGCCGTTGAGGCTCTGCGCAAGTTCGAAGACGTCCCCGATTCTCTGCTGGCCCACCTGTCCCCGCTCGGCTGGGAACATGTGAACCTCACCGGCGACTATGTCTGGGGTGTCGAGCGCAGCCTGTCGGAAAACATTGCCGGATTGAGGCCCTTGCGAACCCAGGCCGACGCTTTCCAGAAGGCCGCATAGCGTTCTCGATATGTCCGCTTATGGGTAGTAAAAGGCTATTTCGTTAGTTCCGGCCCAACCGCGACCGACCCGGCCTCGACCAAGCGCTGGCTGCCGCGCGAGCGGGCGATACGCTCGTCGTCCCCAACCTCGACCGGTTGGCGCGCTCGGTCCCCGACGCGCGCGCTATCGCGGACGCGCTGATCGCGCGGGGCGTCAAGCTGGCTCTG
>JANYDZ010000040.1 GCA_025363375.1 Hyphomicrobiales bacterium | reverse complement strand
CGCGGCGGCGGACGCGGCGCAAGCGCAAGACCCTTTCTACAAAAACAAGCAACTGCGCATCATCATCTCCACCGGCGTCGGCGGCGGCTACAACGAATATGCGCGGGCGCTTGAACATTACCTGCCGCGGCATATCGCCGGCGCGCCGCAGATCGTCGTGCAGTCGATGCCGGGCGCGGGCGGACTGCTCGCGATGAACACGCTCTACAACACCGCGCCCAAGGACGGCACGACGATCGGCCTCGTGCATTCGACAACGCCGCTGGCGCCGCTCTGGGCGACAAACGGCGCGCGTTACGATTCGCAAAAATTCAACTGGCTCGCCGCGCTCGACCGGGCCGACGGCGTCTGCACCGTCTGGCACCAGGCGTCGGTGAAGACATTCGCCGATCTTCTGGAAAAGCCCATGACTTCGGGGACCATGGGGGCGGGCTCCGAGACGGGCCTTTATCCGACGTTTCTCAACACGCGGCTCGGCGCAAAAATCAAAATCATCGGCGGCTACAAGAACGGCAGCGAGATTGACCTGGCGATGGAGCGCGGCGAGATCGACGCGCGTTGCGGCACGCATCTGACGACCTACAAGGCGCTGCATCCCGCCTGGATGCGCGAAAAATGGATCAACGTGCCGGTCATCGTCGGCGACAAACGCATCGCCGACTACCCCGACGCGCCCGCCGCTATGGAATTCATCAAGGACCCGCAAATCCGTCAGGAGCTGGAATTGCTGATGGTTTCGCAAACCTACAATCGCCCGATGATGGCGCCGCCGGGCACGCCGCCGGAGCGCGTTGTCGAACTGCGCAAGGGACTGGCGGCGACATTCGTCGATCCGGATTTCAGGGCCGAACTCGATAAGCGAAACCTCACGCTTGACACGGTTCCCGGCGAGGAAATGGCGACCGCCTTCGCCAAAGCCTATTCCTACCCCAAGCCCGTTGTCGACGCCGTGCGCGACATGATGGCGGCCTCCAATTGAGGCGCGCGGCGGTTCATGCGGCATGGGCGTTGGCGCTTGTCGCCGTCGCGCCCGCGCGCGCGGAGGATTTCTACGCGGGCAAGACGCTCGCCATCGCGGTGCATGTGGGCGTCGGCGGCACGTATGATTCCTACATTCGCCTGCTGTCCCGGCACATCGGCAGGCACATTCCCGGACTTCCCAATGTCGTCGTCGTCAATCAGGTCGGCGGCGGCGGTCTGCTGTCCTTCAACCACATGGCGCGCGTCGCGCCGCAGGATGGGACCTGGATTGCGCAAGTGACGCAGAGCCTCATCCTGCATGAGCTGACGGGACAGCAGGGCATGCGCGCTTCGCTGGGCGCGGCGCAGTGGATCGGCAATCTCAGCCAGTCCAACAATGTCGCGATGGTCTGGCCCACGTCGAAAATCCGCACCATCGCGCAGGCGCGCGTTGAAGAATTCAAAGTCGGCGCAACGGGCGTCGGCGCGACATCCGCGCAATTGCCGGCGTTGTACAACGCGCTGCTCGGCACGAAATTCAAGCTCATCATCGGCTACAAGAGCAGCGCGGAAATGGACCTTGCCTGCGAGCGCGGCGAGCTCGACGGCCGCACCGTCACGGCCTGGCCGACCTTCGTCGCGGGCCTGCCGCGCGAAACGGCGGCGAAGGTCGACGCGTTGTTGCAGGCGGGCGCGCGCAAGGACCCGGCCTTGCCGCATGTGCCGCTGCTGTCGGACGAAGTGCGCGGCGATCCCGACAAGGAGGCGATTGCGGATTTCATGACGCTCAACTGGGCGATGACGCGCCCCATCGCGGCGGGACCAGGCGTGCCGCAGGAACGCGTCGCCCTGTTGCGCCGCGCCTTTGACGCGACGATGAAGGACCGGGAATTTCTCGCGGAAGCCGCGCGTATGGCCGCCGAGATCGATCCGATGAGCGGCGAGGACGTGCAGCGGGGCGTTGCGCAAGTTCTGGCGACGCCGAGGGAGCTGGTGACGAAGATTCAAGCCATCATGGACAATGTGGGCAAATGAAGACGTTGCTGACCTTCGCCGCCCTCGCCCTCCTCGCCCCTGCCGCCGCCGCGCAGGATTTTTATGCGGGCAAAACCATTTCGATTTCGACCTTCACCCCGCCGGGCGGCAATTACGACCTGCTGATGCGGCTGCTCGCGCAATACCTGCCGCGCTACATTCCCGGCAAACCGCAGATGCTCGCCATCAATCAGACGGGCGCGGGCGGCCTCATCGCCATCAATCACGCGGGACGGATCGCGCCGCGCGATGGCACCTTTCTCACCCTGGCGGGGCAAGGGCTTTTGATTCAGGAGGCGACGGGCGGGCCGGGACTGCAGGTGTCGCTGGCGGATTTCCGCTGGCTTGGGAACATCACGCGCTCCAACAATGTCGCGGTCACCTGGCATACGTCCGGCATGAAAACCATCGGCGACGCCAGGTTGCGCGAATACACCGTGGGCGCGTCGGGAGCGGGCTCTATTTCCGCCCAATTTCCGTCCGTCTTCAACGCGCTGCTCGGCACGCGTTTCAAAACCATCGCGGGCTATGACGGCGGCCCCGCCATTAATCTGGCCATGCAACGCGGCGAGGTCGATGTGCGCGGCATGGACACCTGGGCGGGCTACAAATCCGTCTTCGCGCGGGAAATTCGCGACGGCAAGCTCATTCCGCTCATGCAGATCGGTTCTTCGCGCGAGAAGGAATTGCCCGACGTGCCGCTGTTGACCGATCTTGTGAAGGGGGATCCCGACAAGGAAGCCGTCGCCGAATTTCTGACCACGGCGCTTGCGGTGAGCCGTCCCGTCGCGGCCACCCCCAACGTGCCGGCGGAACGTCTGGAGATTCTGCGCCGCGCCTTTGACGCCGCCATGCGGGACCCCGACCTCATCGCCGAGGCGCGCCGGCAGAGCCTTGAGATCGACCCCATGAGCGGCGACGAGGTGGAGGCTTCGATCAAGCGAATTTTGGGCGCGCCGAAGGCCCTGGTCGCCCGCGCCCAGGCGGCGCTGAGCGGCGCGGCGCGTTAATTATCATAATTAAAATGTGATATATTTTATTTCACTATTTAATATTGATATTTTTGCAACCAGCGTCTATGTGAGTGCCCAACCCTTCTGGAGCCTCACATGCGCCTCATTGCCGCCGCCGCTCTCGCCCTGTCCCTTGCCGCCCCCGCCGCCGCCCAGACCACGGCCCGCGTCGGCATCATTCCCGTGCTCGGCGTCGCGCCCATTCTCGTCGTGGACAAGGAAGGCTGGGCGAAAGAGGCCGGGCTCGACCTCAAATTCACCACCTTCGAGTCTGGTCCGCTGATGATTCAGGCTTTGGCCTCCGGCACGCTCGATATTTATGTCGCGGGCGTCGCTCCGCTCGGGGTGGCGCGCTCGAAGGGAATCGACATTCGCGTGGTCACTTCGACGGCCATTGAGGAAATGACGGTGGCGGCGGGCGCAAAGCTGTCGCCGTTTTTCAAGCCGGGCGTTGCCGCCGCGCAGGCGCTGAAGGATTTTCGCGCCGCCACCGGCAAGGCCGCGCGCATCGCGACCCAGCCCCCGGGCTCGGTGCCGCACACGACGCTGGTGCATTGGCTGACGCAGGTCATCAAGGCCGACAAGGCGGACTACGAAGTCCTGCCCATGGGCATCGACGCGACGCAGCAGGCCTTGCTTACCGGCGCGGTCGACGGCGCGACCATTCGCGAGCCAACGGATACGATCGTTCAGCAGCGCAACCCCGCCATCAAGATCGTGGCGCTTGGCGGCGAAATGTTTCCGAACCAGCCCGGCACTGTCGTCGCCCTTTCCGGGGCGTTTCTGACGAAAAACAGGGACGCGGCGCAGAAACTCGTCAACGCGCTGGTGAGGGCGGACGATCTCATCAAGACCAATCCGAAACACGTTGCGCCACATGTGGAAGCGGCGCTCGGCAAGGGAATCATCGACGCCGCGACGATTGAGAAGGCGCTCGCCTCGCCCGCCTCGAAGTTCGCGGTCGATCCGCGCCTGATCATGGACGCCACGGCGAAAATGCAGGCCTATCAGGTGTCCATCGGCACCCTGGAAAAGGACGTGCCCCTCGACGGCTTGTTCGATCCCTCGTTTTATGTGAAGTCGGGCGGGCGCTGATTGGCGCTCATTGGGCTAATTTAGATGTTCCGATTGGGAGTTCTGGCGGCGCTGCTGGGCGCTGTCGTGGCGCCGCAAGACGCGCCGGCGCAGCAGGCTGCGCCGGTGAAGATGCGCTTCGCATATGTCCCCGCGCTCGGCGCGGCGCCGCTGTTCGTGCTGGTGAGCGCCGGATGGGCGAAGGAAGCCGGCCTCGACATCACGCCGGTTCGATTCGACTCCGGCCCGCCTGCGATCAGCGCCGTCGCGTCCGGAACCATCGACGCCTTCGCCATTGGCGTAGCGCCAGTCGCCGTCGCGAAGGCGCGGGGCCTCGATGTCAAGATCGTGTCGGCGGTTGTCACCGGCGGATCGGGCTTTGTCGCCGGCGCCGCTTTGTCGAAAGCCTTCGAAGCGAACGGCAACGACGCCGCGCGGGCTTTCGAAGCGTTCCGACTGAGCAACCGCCGCCCGGCGAGGCTCGCGACAATTCCGCCCGGCGGCGTGCCCAATGTCCTGCTCAATCATTGGCTGTTCAAGCTCAACAACGTCAAGCGCGAGGACGCGCAGATCGTCACGCTCGGGATCGACGCGATTCAGCAGGCGATTCTCACCGGCGCCGTCGATGGCGGAACCGTGGTCGAACCCAGCCAGACCATCGTGCTGCAGAGGGATCCTTCATTGAAGATGATCGTCGCGGCGAACGAGATGTTCGAGGGGATTCCAGGAGTCGTCATCGGGGTCACCGGCGCCTTTGCGAAAGCCAATCCGGGCGCCGTCGAC
>JANYDZ010000705.1 GCA_025363375.1 Hyphomicrobiales bacterium | reverse complement strand
GGCGGCGGCGGTTTCGGTGCCGGTCGCGGCCTCCGCCGCGCCGCGCGAGATTTCGTTGGTGGCCGAGGCCTGCTGTTCAACGGCGACCGCGATGCCGGCGGTAAAGCCTTCCGCCTGGTTCATCGTGGTCGCGATGGAGTTGATGGCCTGGACGGCGTCGCCCGTCGCGCTCTGGATGGCGGCGACGTGTTCCGCGATCCTGTCGGTGGCGCGCGCGGTCTGGCTGGCCAGTGATTTCACTTCCTGGGCGACCACGGCGAAGCCTTTGCCGGCTTCGCCGGCGCGCGCGGCCTCGATCGTCGCGTTGAGGGCGAGCAGATTGGTCTGCGCCGCGATCGCCTGAATGAGGCCGATGATCTCCCCGATCTGCTGGGCCTTTTCGGCGAGGCCGTCGAAGGTGCGGGTGGTTTGCGTGGTCGTGCGCGCCGCTTCCAGCACCACAGTGCGCGTGCGCGCCACCTGACGTTCGATTTCGCCGATCGAGGACGACAATTCCTCCGACGCCCGGGCGACGGTCCGCACATTGCCAAAAGCGTTGCCGGTCGATTTGGCGGCGGCGCGGGCCCGCCCCGCGCTGTCCGCCGAAAGCGCGGAAAGGCGGTCCGCCGCGCCTGTCATCTGATCGGTGTGGCTCGACACCTTGCCAAGGGCGGCGCCGACGGTCGAACGGAAATCCTGTATCAGGGCGTCGACGCGTTTCTGGCGGCTTTGCGCGTTGGAGCCGGCAAGTTCGGTCTCCTGACGCAGTTTGCGGTGTTCGATCTGAGCGTTCTTGAAGCCCTGAACCGCCTTCGCCATGGCGCCGATTTCGTCGGCGCGCCCCAGCGAAGGAATAACAACGGCGAGATCGCCGCCGGCAAGCTGCTTCATCGCAACGGTCAATTCCTCAAGCGGCGCGGTCACCCGCATCAGCATGACGTTCAGGACAGCGGCAACGCTGCCCACGACCACCAGAACGCTGACGCCGGTCCAGAGCAATTCGCCAACCCCCGGCGCCGGCCCCCCCATGAGGAAATACCACACGCCGATAAACGAGAGCGCGACTGCGCAAATAACCATCATGACCTTGCCCACAATCGTATGTCGCAGGCTGGCGTCCAGCCCGTAATGGACAGTCTGTGTGGAGAGCTTGGGACGATCAGGGGCCGGCAATGCGGTCATGGCGTGGCTCGCGCGTTGACATGGGACGCGCCGGCGGCGAGACCGCGGGCGAGACGCGATCATGGCCCTGCTGCTATTAAGGTTCGGTTAAGCCTGTGCGTCCCAGAGGCCAAGCCGCGCGTCCGCCGCCGCGAGAATTTCGTCAAACCGCGGCGACAACAGGAATTTGAGTTCGTGTTCGCGCGGCGCCGTGACCGGATCGACCGCCGCCAGATCCTGATCGACATGGCCGGGGTGGCACATGACAAGATGGCGCGCGCCCGGAGCCTTGAGGTAGCGGGCAAAATCAACGGCGTAATCGGCGGCCGGATCAAACCGGGAAAAGCCGGCGAAACCAGCGTTGCACATGAAGCCGAAGGCGCGCGCGTCGCGGGCAAAGCCGCGGCCCAAAAAGGCGAGCAGAAGGGCTTTGGGAACCTCGCTGCGACGCGCGAGGATATGGCCCAGCGTATCGCCGCTGTCGCGCAGCCAAAGCTTTCCCGCAAGTCCGCGATGGGCGAGTTCCTCAAACAACCAGGCGCGAATTCCCGGCAACACCTGCACATGCTGGTGGCCATCGACGTAATCGGGCGGGCGCCCCATTTCATCCTCGAACGCGTCGATCTGGGCGGCCATTTCGGCGCGGATTTCCCGTTCGGGCAAATCTCCCGCCCGCGCGGCGCGGATGACGCGTTTGACGTCCGGAAACCGGTTGTGAGGGGCGAATATTGGCATCCGCGACAGTGGCGCCCCGAGCGTCAGGCAAAAATGCAGGCCGATCTGGGCGGAGGCGGCGAATTTGACCAGATCTCCCGCCGCCTGCGGCCAAAGCGGGCGGTTGGTCATGACGCTGGTCGCGGTCAGGCGCCCCGCCGAGAGGGCTTCGAGAATGCCGATGCTGACCCCTGGCGCGAGGGCGTAATCGTCGGCGCAAAGCATGAAAGTGAAGGCGGGCACAATTTGTCTTAAGCGACTTTGCAGCCGCTGCAAACGGGCGACCGATGCTTTGGAAGCGCTTTGGGGATGCTTTAGGGGGTGCTTTGGGGGGT
>JANYDZ010000701.1 GCA_025363375.1 Hyphomicrobiales bacterium | reverse complement strand
CCATAGGCTTCGCCGTCTTCCGGGTCGGCCTGCGTGACCTTGGTCAGCACGTTGATGGCGTCGCCGGGCTGTTCGGCGGCGACCAGCGCGTGGCCCAACATGGTGCGGATGGGATAGCCTGAAGGCGCAAGGGCGGCGGCGCGCCGCAACGGGCCGAGCGATTCCTTCGCACGGCCGGCTTCGAGCAGGGCCTGGCCCTTCAACTCGTAAAAATACGGATTGGCGGGCTGCGCCGCGATCAAACCATCGATCATGCCGAGCGCCTCCGACAGGCGCCCGAAACGATAGGCGGAAACCGCGCGGGCGTAGCGGCCGGCGATGGACGTATCGGCCAGCGGGTAGCGGCGGCCGATTTCGGCTGAATTGCCCATGAAGCCCACGAGCTTGGCGCGCATCAGATCGTGCCTCGCCTGCAAGGCTGGCGAATCCGTCGCGCCATAGGTGGCGCTGGCCTTGGCCGCTTCGCTCAGGTTGGACAGGCGTTCGCGCGGCAGCGGATGGGAGATTGTATAGGGGTCGATGGAGGAGGTCTTGAACAGGGAATCGTTCTGAAACCGCTCCAGCGTCGACAACAGCCCCTTCGCCGATTGTCCCGTCGCCGCCAGATATTTCACCGCCGCGCGATCCGCCGCCTCCTCCTGCGCCCGCACATAGGAGAGCAGGGACCGGCGCACAAGTTCCTGCGGCCCCAGCAGCAGGCCCATCTGTCCGGCGGCGTCGGAGCCGACATTTGAGCCGGGCCGATTGTTGCGCGCCGTGGCCACCAGCGCGCCCGCGCCGGCGAGCATGCCGACGATCGACATAATCTGGGCGCGCGCCATTTCCTGATGCAGATTGGACAGATGCCCGCCGGCGATATGTCCGGTTTCGTGGGCGACAACGCCGATGATCTCGTTGGGGGTTTTCGCTTCCATGAGAGCGCCGAGATTGACGAATATTTTGCGGCCGTTGGCGACGAAGGCGTTGAAGGAGCGGTCGTTGATCAGAATGATTTTTGTGGCGCCCGTGTTGACGCCGGCGGCGCGCAGAACGGGGTGGGCGTAGTCGCGCAGCAATTGTTCGATTTCAGCGTCGCGGATGATTCCGGGCGGATTGCCCTGCTGGGCGCGGGCCGGGACGACCGGCACGCTCAGAACGGCGGCCAGCAGCGCCAGCGCCCGCCGCACTGGCGTGGTCTTTTGCCGGCTGTTAGGGCTGTACGGCATCGCCAGTTTCGGCATTCGGTCCTCGCATTAATTCCCGCGCTCACAAGGAATGCACATTATGGCGACAGCGCGGCGTTTTCACCAGCCAGACGCGACGAGCCCCAAATGACCGACGATGTCGCGGGCAAGACGCGGGCGCAAACGCTCAAGGCGTTGCAGGCCTCGCGCCGCAGCGCGGTCGCGCCCTTCATCGTCATGGACGTGATGACGGCGGCCGCCCGGCGCGAAGCGGCGGGCCATTCCATCATCCATCTGGAAGTCGGCGAGCCCGGCGCCGCGACGCCGCGCCGGGTGCGCGACATCGTGACGAAGGCGATGGCCGGCGAGCGGATTGGCTATACGCCGGCCCTGGGAAGGCCGAGCCTGCGCGCCCGCATCGCGCGGCACTATCGCGACGCGCATGGGCTCGAAATCCCGGCTGAAAACGTCGTGGCGACCGCTGGCTCGTCCGGCGCCTTCATTCTGGCGTTTCTCGCCCTCTTCGACGCCGGCGCGCGCGTGGCGATTTCCTCGCCCGGCTATCCGCCTTACCAGAACATCATGCAGGCGCTGGGTTTGGAACCCGTGATTCTGGAGACCCGGGCCGAAGACCGCCACGTCGTCACCGCCGCCATGATCGAGACGGCCCACGCGCAGAAACCGCTCGACGGCGTGCTGTTGATGAGCCCGGCCAATCCCTCCGGCACGATGCTCACGGACGCGGCGCTCGCCGCCGTCTGCGCAGCCTGCGATCGTCTTGGGATCGCCTTTATTTCGGATGAAATCTACCATGGGCTGACTTACGAGCGCCCGGCGGCGACCGCGCTGGCTTTCAGCCGGCGGGCGCTCGTCGTCAATTCGTTTTCGAAATATTACTGCATGACGGGCTGGCGCATTGGCTGGATGATCGTTCCCGACGAACTGGTGAGGCCGATCGAGCGGTTGCAACAAAATCTCTCGATTTCCGTCCCGACCCTCGGCCAGATCGGCGCCGAAGCGGCTTTCGAGGCGACCGCCGAGCTTGAGGCCATCAAGGCGGGCTACGCCAGAAACAGGGCCGTCCTGCTCGACGCGCTGCCCGGGATCGGGCTCGGGGACTTCCATCCCGCTGACGGCGCTTTCTACATTTACGCCGACATCGGCCGGCTGACCAACGATTCCCGCGACTTCTGCGCGCGGATGCTCAACGAAGCGGGCGTCGCTACGACGCCGGGCCTCGATTTCGACCGGCAGCGGGGGCATCGGACAATGCGGATATCCTTCGCGGGCAAGGAAAGTGATATTCACGAGGCGGTCGCGCGTCTCCGGACTTGGTTGAAATAAATTTGATAAATATTTGATAATATTCAAATATATCTAATTTTTGACGGGGAGTCTCGCCCAGTGCTTTCTCATGGCTCCGCCATCCGCGCCAGATACGATTCCTCGAACCATTTGATGCGGGTCTCGACAGCGCCGATGAAGGGTTGCGCGCCGGGCAGCGGCGGCATGGTTTGCAGCGTTTCGCAGACTGAATTGTCCTGTTTCATGATCCAGCGCATCGCCCATTCGACAAGCGTGGGCCGGAACATTTCGGTCCACCAGGCCGTGCGGTCCCGCAACCAGTGCCTGTCGACGGGAAACGGGGATGGAAAAAGCCAGGACCGGATGGCGGTCCGGTCGATGGCGGTTGGCGAATATATGGATATGCAAATATACCAGAACTGCCGGTCGCACAGGTGATGCGAGACGAGGAGATTCGGGAAAACGTGGAAGATGCGAAAGTCCGTGGACTTCGTCGTCCCGTTCCCGCAAGACGCAGCCATCGCCGCGAGTTCGTTCGGGTCGCGATTGGCGAAAAACGCGCTGTGCTCGCCCTCGCGATGATAAAAAATATTGTCGCGCGGCAGATACCCGTGCCTGCCAAGGGTTTTGGGATGCACCGCAACCTGGTGGTAGTCGTCAAGCGTGATGTGATAGCAAAGCTTCCAGTTGGCCTTGACGACTTTCGTGAAGGTCCGGGCCCGGTGGGAGGTCGCGGACATCGCCTTCAGGATCGGAAACAACGCGCCGAGGAATTGTTCAAGCGTTTCGCCGCCGCCTGTTGGCGTGAACCTGCCGAAAATGAACGCGCCGCACGCCGCGATTTCCACCGGCGCGAGCCTCGCGTCGAGTTCCCGCGGGGCGACCCCGAAATATTCCTTGCACATGGGCACGCCGAGCGCCTGACCCTCGCGATTGTAGCGCCAGTGATGATACTGGCAGACGACCGGCCATTTCCCCTGTCGCCGGCGCGCAGGGGATAAAAGCGGTGCGCGCAACTGTTGTCGAAGGCGCGCAGATCATCGCCGAACCTCTGCACGAAGACCGACCGTCCCCCGATGGAAGCGCGCAGCCAGTCGTTGTCGCGCGCGACCTCGTGGGCCAGCCCGAGGAATGTCCAGACGTGTTTGAGCATCCTCTGCTCACGCTCAAGCACTCCAGGGTCGTTGCAGACGCTGGACCAATCGAATTCCACGCCGACGTTCCGCGAATATAGCTGCCTGTTCATCAGTGCGTCGCGGCGGCGATTTGCCGCGATCCCGTCTGTTCGGGAAGTATTTTATCAGCCGCCAAAGCTCTGCTTGGCGCGCTGCCACCAGCCCGAACGCTTGGGTTGGGCGGGATCGACTGGCGCTTCGGGCAAAGGCGCGACATAGGCAGGGGGAGGCTCCTGGGCTTTTGGCGCCGTGGGCTCGACCAGCGCGTGGGCGACGGGTTCGGGACCATTGTGGTTTGGCGCAACGAATGTCGCGACCGGCTCGTCCCGTCGCACGTCCCAACGCTCGCTGGCGGCCTCCGCCAGAGCCGGAGCAACGACGGGCGCGACAGCTTCGGGCGCGACGGGAGCGAAAGCCTGTTCCACCGCGTGGTCGAACATCTCCGGCTGCGGCGCGTCGCCCAGATGCGGGGCGGGCGTGCGCTCGCGCCCGCGGTTGCGGCCGCCGCGGCGCGGACGCCGCCGGCGGGGCGCGTCGCTGTCCTCGCCTTCGGCGCGCGGCTCGCCGCCGACGTCGAATTCGGCGGCCTCGGCTTCGTCGGTTTCCCCATCGGAGACGGTCGCCTCGGCGAGCGTTGCGGGAAAGTCGCCATGCAGTTGCGCCATGACTTCAAGCGCGGCGTCGGGCGGTTGAGGCGCGTCGCCGGACTGGAACCCGGCGCCGTCGCGCTCGCCGCGTCCGCGACGGCGGCGGCGGCGGCGTTTGCGTCCAGCCTCCGCGCTTTCCTCGGCGGATTCCGCCTCGCCGGTTTCCCCTGCCTCGCCGGCTTCGAATTCGGCGGCAATTTCCGCGTCCTCGCCCGCGTCTTCATCGGCTTCCTCGTAATCGGGCGCGATGGAATCGATGCGCACGAGATCGGGCCGCTTGAACTCGGGGGGCGGGGAGGCGGATTCGCCGCGCTCCAGCGCGTGATAGATCGCGCCGGTCAATGTGTCGTCGGCGGCGACAATGACGGTCACGCCAAAACGCTTCTCGACGTCGTAAAGGTGTCCGCGCTTCTGGTTGAGGATGTAGAGCGCGACCTCGGTGCGGGTGCGCAGGGTGATATTGTGTGTGGCGCTCTTGATGAGCGCGTCCTCAACGACCCGCAGCACATGCAGCGCTATCGAGGCGGTTGAGCGCACCATGCCCGAACCCGAGCAATGCGGGCAGGGGATGGTCGATCCCTCGAGAACGCCGGTGCGGATGCGCTGACGCGACATTTCGAGCAGGCCGAAATGCGAGATATGGCCAACCTGGATGCGCGCGCGGTCGTTCTTCAGCGCGTCCTTCATGCGCCGCTCGACCGACCTGTTGTTGCGGCTCTCCTCCATGTCGATAAAATCGACGACGATCAGGCCGGCCAGATCGCGCAAGCGCAATTGCCGCGCGACTTCGTCGGCGGCCTCGAGGTTGGTCCGCAGCGCGGTGTCCTCGATATTGTGTTCGCGGGTCGAACGCCCGGAGTTGACGTCGATGGCGACGAGCGCCTCGGTCTGGTTGATGACGATATAGCCGCCGGACTTCAGCGTGACCTGGTTGGAATACATCGCGTCCAGCTGCGACTCGACGCCGGACTTTGCGAAGATCGGCTGCGGCTCGTCCCAGGCGTGCACGTTTTTCACGTAGCTTGGCATCAGCAGGCGCATGAAATCGCGCGCCTCCTTGTGGCCTTCGGCGCCGGCGACGACGATTTCCTCGACATCTTTGTTGAAGAGGTCGCGGATCGATCGTTTGATAAGCGAGCCTTCCTCGTAGACGAGCGTCGGCGCGGTCGACTTGAGCGTCACCTCGCGCACGGTTTCCCACATGCGCATGAGATATTCGAAATCGCGCTTGACCTCCGGCGTGGTGCGGCTGGCGCCGGCCGTGCGCAGGATGACGCCCATGCCGTCGGGAACCTCCAGCTCGGAGACGATTTCCTTCAGACGCCGACGGTCGCCGGAATCGGTGATCTTGCGGGAAATCCCG
>JANYDZ010000666.1 GCA_025363375.1 Hyphomicrobiales bacterium | reverse complement strand
GCTGGCGTGACGCGGGAGATCGCCATGTTTGTTCGCGCCGCGATTGCGTCGCTCGGGTTGTTCAGCGCCGCCGCCGCCCGCGCCGCTGATTTCTACGAAGGCAAAACCATCACCATCATCGTCGGTTTTACGCCCGGCGGCGGATACGACCAGCTAGCGCGCTTTTCAGCGCGTCATCTGCCGCGCTTTATCGCGGGCAAGCCCGCCGTCGTCGTGCAGAACCTGCCGGGCGCGGGCTCGCTCGTGGCGACGGCGCAGCTTTACAACAGCGCCCCCCGCAACGGCACGACGCTGGGCGTGATCGGCGGCGGGACGGTGCTGGAGCCGATGCTGGGCAACCCGCAAGCGCGCTATGATCCGCGTCGGTTCTCCTGGATTGGCGGGCGCTCGCCCGATCATTTCATGTGCGCGCTGTGGGGCGAGGCGCCGGTCAACACGATCGAGGAAGCGAAACGCCGCGAAGTCGTGTTCGGCGCGACGGGGACGGGATCGCGGACGATGACGTTTCCCAACGCGCTGAATGAACTTGTCGGCACGAAGTTTCGCGTGGTCAGCGGCTATCCCGGCGGCAACGAAATTTCCATGGCGATGGAAAAGCGCGAGGTCGATGGCTTCTGCGGTTGGGCGATCAGCGCCATTCGCCAACGCGCGCCGCATTGGCTGGCGGACGGGAAATTGAAGTTTCTCGCGCAATTCGCTCTGGAAAAGCACAAGGATTTTGCCGATGTGCCGCTCGCCGGGGATTTGCCGGCGAGCCAGACGGGCAAACGCGCGATCGAATTTCTCACCGCCGACGCCGTGCTGGCGTGGCCGTTGATGACGCCGCCCGGCGTGCCGGAAGAACGCGTCGAGGAATTGCGCCGCGCCTTCGAAGCGATGATGATCGATCCGCAGGCGCTGGCGGAGGCCGCCAAGGAAAATATGGAGATTGAACTGGTGAAAGGCGAGACGATGACGCGGCTCGTCAATCGCCTTTACGAGACGCCGCCCGAGGTCATTGATGTCGTGAAGAAGATCAATGCAATGAAGTAGGTTTTGGAAATGAAGTAGGTTTTGATTCCACCGCGCTTGAAAACGCCGTGAAAAAACCGAAGCCGGCTTGCGCCGGCTTCAGCCTCGACCCGCGGTCAAAAACCGATCAGAACGAAACCTTGTCCTTGATCGCGTCTTCGGCGTTTTTGGGAACGACGTTGCGTTTCTCGAAGTCGGCCCAGTCCTTGAACTTGGCTTTCGTGCGGGCTTCGATGATCGCCTTGGAGCGGGCCTCGCCGATTTGCGGCAGCGAGTCGAGCTCTTTGGCGTCGGCGGTGTTGAGGTTGACCTTCTTGGTGACGGGCGTCGTCGCGGCGGCGGGAGCGGGCGTTGCCGGACGGGGCGCGGCGACGGCCGGGGCAGCCGGGGCGGCAGGCGCGGTCACGGCCGGGGGGACGGCGGGGCGCGCCGGGGTTGTGGGGGCGGGCGCCTGAGCGAAAGCGGCGACGGTCATAGTCGCAAAGGTGGCGGCGAGGGCAATGCGTTTGAGGAACATGTGAGACCTCCGAAGTTCCCGGATTGATAAATCGCGATCCACCGGGCCGGATCGTACGATGACGAAGCGGGAAGAGATTTCCCTCGTCGCCGCCAAAGATGATGCGAGATCGTGACGTAATCAAGACCCGACGGGGCGCGGCGCGCTTGAATATTTTTGCGTGTTGAGCGACTTTGGCGCGTAAAATCGGGGGGTCGTTCATTTGGCATTCACAAACGCCGTGGCAAGCGGGCGGGCGTCGTCGTTATCGGGCGTCGCCGTCGCGCTTGAGGACGTGAGCGTTGTTTTCGGGTCCGGCGCTGATTCGTATTGCGCCGTCGAGACCATCGACCTCAATGTGCGCGATGGCGAGTTCGTCGCCATTGTCGGCCCCACGGGATGCGGCAAGTCCACCTTGTTGAATGTCGTCGCGGGTTTGTTGGCGCCGGCGCGGGGGCGCGCGCTCGTGCGCGGTCGCCAGGTCGCCGGGGTCGACGCGGATGCCGGCTATCTCTTCCAGCAGGACGCCCTGATGCCGTGGAAGACGGCGCTCGACAATGTCTCGGTGGCGCTGGAAGTGGCCGGCGTGGCGCGGGCGGAGGCGCGGGAGCGGGCGCGGGCCTGGCTGGCGCGCGTTGGGTTGGCCCGGTTCACGGCGCGTTACCCGCATCAACTCTCGGGCGGACAACGCAAGCGCGTGGCGCTGGCGCAGGTTCTGATTCGCAATCCGGCGATCCTGCTGATGGATGAGCCCTTCGGCCCGCTCGATGCGCAGACGCGCGGACTGATGGGCGACTTGCTGTTGAAGCTCTGGTCCGACGACCGCAAGGCGGTGCTGTTCGTCACGCATGATCTGGAGGAGGCGATCGCGTTGTCGGATCGGGTGGTCGTGATGGCGGCCGGACCCGGCTCGCGCATCGTCGCCGAACACGCGATCGACCTGCCGCGGCCGCGCGAGACCAGCGAAATCCGGCTCGAGCCCCGCTTCCACGCGCTGCAACGGGCGATCTGGAGCGATCTCAGGGCCGAGGTCATGAAGGCGTACGGCGATCAGTTCGGCGAATGAGGCCGCGGGCGCGGCTTCGTTTCCGCCTTTCGCGCGTCGCGCAAGATTGCTATCTTTCGCGCGCAGCGGCGGCGGGCCGCGCGAAAGCGGTGCGGACAAGCCGGAGCTGTTTCCGGCGACACGGGAGGCGTCACATGAGGAAGCTGGCATTAGCGGCGATGGGTTTGGCTGCGGCGTTCTGGACGGGCGCGGCGGGCGCGCAACCCTTGATCGACTGGGACAAAATCCAGATCAAGACCATCGATCTCGGCAACAAGACCTACATGCTGGAAGGGCAGGGCGGCAACATCACCGTCGCCGTCGGCACGGACGGGATCATCGTCGTGGACGGCCAGTTCGCGCCGCTCTCGGACAAGATCAAGGCGGCAATCAAGGCGATCTCGCCGTTGCCGATCAAATACCTGATCAACACGCATTTTCACGGCGACCATACCGGCGGCAATGTGAACTTCGCGAAAGACGGCGCGACCATCGTCGCCCACGACAACATCCGCGTGCGCCTCGCCGCCGGCACGGTCGCGGGGTTGACCGGCGCAAAAGCCGCGCCGCAACCGGCGGAGGCGCTGCCGAAACAGACGTACCTTGGGGGCTCGATCGTTCTTGAAGTCGGCGGGCGCAAAGCGCGCCTCACCCATGTCGCCAACGCGCATACGGACGGCGATTCCTGGGTCTGGTTCGAGGACGCCAACGTGATCGCCACCGGCGATAATTTCAACAATCTGAAACGCTATCAGAACGTGGACTTCGCAAATGGAGGCGACATCAGAGGCATGATCCGCGCCAATGCGGCCTTCCTTGAAATCGCCAACGAAAGCACCAAAGTGGTTCCCGGCCACGGCGGGCTCGCGACGCGCGCGGATGTCGTGGAATTCCACGCGATGACCGTGACCTCGAAAGAGCGCATCGAAAAGCTTGTCAACGCCGGCAAGACCGAAGCCGAAGTCGTCGCCATGAAACCCATGAAGGACTACGACGTGAAATGGGGGCCGAACGAGCAGGCGGCGGAGGGGCATGTGAAGAACGTGTACCGCTCTTTCGGTCGGCTTTGATTTTCACGACAAGCGGTGACACGCATGAAAAATACGATCGCCGCTTGTTGGCTCGCCGCGTTGCCGAGCGCGGGGGCCGCCCTGGCTCAGGACTATCCGACGCGACCGGTCGAAATCACGGTCGCTTTCACGCCGGGCGCTGTGACCGACATTTTTGCGCGCTCGCTTGCGGAGGGTTTTTCGCGGCAACTCGGGCAGCGTTTCATCGTCGTCAACAAGGCGGGCGCGACGGGCGCGATAGGCAGCGCCGCGGTGGCGCGCGCGGCGCCCGACGGCTATTCGCTGCTGTTTACGCCCGCCGTGTCGATTACGGTGTTGCCGTTGCAGAATTCCGCCGTGGGCTACACGCACAAAAGCTTTGACACGATCTGCCAGACGTTCAAGAACGAAATGGTCGTCGTCGCGCGGCCGCAGTCCCGGTTCAAGACCGTCGCCGATGTGATTGCCGCGGCGAAGGCGGATCCCGGCGGCGTAAATTACGGTCATCTCGGCGTCGCCTCGATCCCGCATCTGGCGATGACGGAATTGTCGCTCTACGCGAATGTTTCGTTCAACGCGATCCCGTTCAAAGGCGACGCCGAGGTCATGCAGAACGTGCTCGGCGGGCACACGGATTTCGGCTCCGTGGTGCTGTCGTCGGCGGTTGGCGGCGGCGTCAATATCATCGGGCTTTTCGGCGATCAGCGGAACCCCTCGATTCCCGATGTGCCCACCCTCAAGGAGCAGGGCTTTGACGTCGCGCCCGTGAGTTTCGGCGGCATTGTGGCGCCGGGGGGCACGCCGACGCCGATCAAGGCCAAACTTGCGGACGCCTGCCGCGCGGCGGCGCTTGGCGAAAGCTACAGCAAACTGGCGCGCGGCGTCGGGCAACCCGTGGATTTTTACGCGGACGGCGCGGCCTTTGCGCAGCGCCTCGACAGGGACGTCGTCGACAAGGCGCGTTTGCTCAAGGCGCTGGGCGAATTGAAATGAGCCGCGCGCGTCTTTTCACGCTGCAGATCGGCGTCGCGTTCGTATTCATCGCGGCCTGGCACGTCTGCGCGCAATATCCCGTCTTCGGCGAGGTGAAGAATTTCCGGTTTTTCTTCTCGGCGCCCGACGACGTGGGGCTGCGCATCTGGAAGTTTTTCGCCACCGGCATGATCTGGCGGCATTTGTGGATCACGCTGACGGAGACGATTCTGGCTTTCGTCATTGGCGCGGTCGGCGGCGTCGTCATTGGCTTCTGGTTCGCGCGTCAACCGCGCGTCGCCGCCGTGTTCGACCCCTATGTGAAAATGGCGAACGCGCTTCCCCGCGTGGTGCTGGCGCCGATTTTCATGCTGTGGTTCGGGCTGGGCATCTGGTCGAAAGTGGCGCTCGGCGTCACGCTGGTGTTCTTCATCGTGTTCTTCAACGTCTATCAGGGGGTAAAGGAGGTCAGCCCCACGGTGCTCGCCAACGCGCGGATGCTCGGCATGAACGAGCGCCAATTGTTGCGTCACGTCTATTGGCCCTCGGCGTTGTCGTGGATGTTTTCTTCGTTGCATACTTCGGTCGGGTTCGCGCTGGTGGGCGCCGTCGTCGGCGAATATCTGGGCAGCGCGGCGGGGCTGGGTTATGTCATCCACGAGGCCGAAGGAACCTTCGACGTCACCGGCGTTTTCGCGGGCATGGTGGTGCTGGCGTTCTTTGTGCTGGCCATCGATTATCTGGTGACTCTGGCGGAGAACAGACTGCTGGCGTGGCGTCCGCCCGCGGCGGGGCAGGGGTGAGGCTATGGCGAAAGTTTGGCGCGCGCTGGCGGCCGCTTTCGCGATCGGCGCGAACGGGTCCGCCTTCGCGCAGGAGTCCTGGCAGGGCAAGACCATCTCCATAATCGTCGGCTCGGCGCCGGGCGGCAGTTACGATCTCTACGCGCGGCTTGTCGCGCGCAGTCTCGGGCGTTTTTTGCCGGGCAATCCCAATGTCGTCGCGCGCAATCTGCCGGGCGCGGCGAGCGTCGCGGGCGGACGCTTTGTGGTCGAGGGCGCCAAAGACGGCACGGTCCTCGGCGCGCCGCTCAACACTTTGCCGCTGCAGCAATTGCTGGAGCCGGAGAAAGCGAGCTTCGATGTCAACCTGTTTCAATGGCTCGGCTCCGTCGCGAGCCCCACAAATTTGCTGGCGACGTGGCACGCCAGCGGCGTGAAGACGTTTGCCGACGCCCGGCGCAGGGAAGTCGTCATCGGCGCGAGTTCTTCGGGCACGACTATGGAAATGTATCCGTTGATGGCGAACAGTCTTTTCGGGACAAAATTCAAGGTCGTCACAGGCTATCTCGGCGGCGCCGAAATCAACCTTGCGATGGAGCGCGGCGAAGTCGGCGGGCGCGGCGCCAACGCCTATCAATCCTACGCGTTCCAGAATCCGGACTGGCTGCGCGACGGCAAGTTGAATCTGATCTTCCAGATGGCGCTGGAGCGCGACCCTCTGATGAAGGATACGCCGACCTTGCTGGAGTTTGCGCGCGACGAGGAAGAGCGCCAGGTGGTTTCGATGATGGCGGTCACCGAGCTTGTCGGGCGTTCGTTGTTCGTATCGTCGGGCGTTTCGCCCGAGCGCGTGGAGCTGCTGCGCAAGGGACTGGCGGAAGCGGCGAAGGACGGGCTGTTCCTCGAGGAAGCGGGCAAGGCGGGGCTCGATATCGATTTTGTGCCGGGCGAGCGGCTGCAAAAGCTGGTGGGCGAGCTCATGCGCGCGTCGCCCGCGGTTGTGGCGCGTTTCAAGCGGGCGGTGCGGCCGCAAAAGTAAGGAGATGCCGGCGGCGGGAATCTGCGATATGAGGGGCTGTTCGTACGCGGGACATCGAGGAGATCGACATGCAGCGTTCATTTCTGACGGCGGCTTTTTTCGCGCTGATTGCGTCGGGCGCTTTCGCGCAGGCGCCGGAAAAGCCGAAACTCACGCTGGGCGTTGGCGGCAAGGCGCTGCTTTATTACCTGCCGTTGACGATCGCCGAGCGCAAAGGCTTTTTTAAGGAGCAGGGGCTCGATGTCGAAATTCAGGATTTTGCCGGCGGCGCGCGCTCGTTGCAGGCGCTGGTCGGCGGCTCCGTCGATGTTGTCACGGGCGCCTACGAACACACGGTGCGCATGCAGGCGAAGGGGCAGGACATTCGCGCGGTGATCGAGCTGGGGCGGTTTCCAGCCATCGCGGTTGGCGTGAAGAAGGGCCGTAAATACGACGGCCCCGCCGATTTCAAGGGCATGAAGGTGGGCGTCACCGCGCCGGGTTCCTCGACGAACATGCTGATGAATTTCGTCATGGCGAAGGCGGGGCTTTCCCCGCGCGACGCCTCCTATATCGGCATTGGCTCCGTGCAGTCGGCGCTCGCGGCGATCCAGAAGGGCGAGATCGACGCGATTTCGCATCTCGAACCCGTCATCTCGTTCCTCGAGCGCTCGGGCGAAATCAACGTGGTCGTGGATACGCGCACCGAGCAGGGCACGCGCGATCTTTTTGGCGGCTCCAATCCGGCGGCGGTGCTCTACATCACGAAGGGCTTTATCGACAAAAATCCCA
>JANYDZ010000640.1 GCA_025363375.1 Hyphomicrobiales bacterium | reverse complement strand
CTGATGACCGCGACGTTGCGGCTCATCATGTGCGGCGTGCTGGACGACATCCCCCATTTGAAGGTGCAATTCTCGCATTTTTCCGGCGGCATCGGCCGTTACATGACGCGCGTCAAGGGTTTCACACAACGCCCGGTGTGGGGCACCCAGGACATTCCACGCCACAACCGGCTGCCGAAAAAGACTCTCGATCATTACATCAACGAGCGGCTGTATTATGATTTCGCGGGATGGGCCGGCCCCGATCCCTCCGGCACATGGGGCGCGCAATGGGTGCGTCACGGCCTGTCGGAAGTGCCGCTGTCGCAATGTGTTTTCGCGAGCGATTATCCCCAGGCGGTGCGCGACCCGGCGGAAATCGCGAGCTACATCAAAGCTGTGGCCGCCATCGACGCGAACGCGAAATCGGTGCTGGAAGGCGCCAACGTGTCGAAGCTGATTCCGGACATCAAAGCGCGGCTGGCCAGGCGCAAGGCGTGAGAATTACGCCGTCCTCAATCCCGCCTTCGCCATCCGCGGCAACACTTCCTGAACAAAGAACGGCAGTTCGTTTTTATAGTTCACAAAGGCGAGCGAGGAGCCGGCAAGGCCGATGGCGCTGAGTTTGACGAGTTCCTCGACGATGTCGTCGGGCGAGCCGACGAGCGGATAAACGCCGGGAATGGAGCCTGAATAGAATTTGCCCATGGCGCGGTCGTGGCGCGGGATGGGCGGCACGTCGAGTTCGCGGGAGAATTGCACCTCGCCGTCGGTCGCGGTGGCGATGCGCTTTTTCTTGAAGCGCGCGGTCGTTTCGCGGTCGGCGTTTTCCTCGGCGACGTAATAGTAAAAATCCTCCGCCTCCGCGCGCGTCGGGCGGCAGAAATAAACACAGGACGCGTAGACATCGATGCGGCGATTGTAGCGCGCGCCATAGGCGCGGACGCTGTCAACGACCTGCGCGCCCAACGCCATCTCGGCGGAATTTGTGAAAAGAATGTCCGCCGCCTGCGCGGCGAATTCGCGGCCCCTGGTGGAAAAGCCCGCCGACATCACCGCGGGGCGCGGCCGTTGATACGGCAACGGATCGGTAAAGGCGTGTTTCAACTTGAAGAATTCCCCGTCCCAATCGAAGGGTTCTCCGCCCGCGAGCAGTTTCGCGTAGATTTGATACCATTCGAGTCCGTGATCGTAGCGCTTCTCGCCGTCTATTTTCACGCCGTGAATGTCGAACTCGTCCTGATTCCAGCCGCAGACGATGTTAAGCCCCGCGCGCCCGTGCGAGATGTGATCGATCGTTGCGATGGCCTTCGCGGCGTAGGCGGGCGACATCAACGGCGTGTGGACGGTGGAGAAAATGCCGATACGCTTTGTCACGGCGGCGATGGCCGCGCTGTGGGCGATGACCTCGTAGGACTTGTCCCAGAGCCCGCTGGGCCCGCCAAAGCCGCGCCATTTGGCGACGGGCAGCACGAATTCGATGCCGGCCTCGTCGGCCATTTTCGAAACTTCGACGATATCGTCCCACTCACATTGCCAGCGCTCGGGCGCGGTGGAGAATGTCATGCCGCCATTGCAGTTGGCGCAGAACAGTCCGAGCTTGAACTTGTTGCTTCCGAAATTTTGCGTTGGCAGCCGCATGTCGTCGATCCTGTCGCTCACGGAGATTGCGGCGCGGGCTCGCGCGAAATCCGCGCGTGCAATTCCAGAATGGCGCGGACTTCCGCGGGCTTCTTCGCCCGCGAAATGCCGCATTCCGTCGCGACGCCGTCGATTCTGGTGAACCGCAACGCCTGTTCATAGCGCTTGCGAAAGCCTTCCTCGCCGTCGCCGCCATGAACAAGGCCCATCATGATTTGCGTCGACGGATCGAGCTTGAGATCGGCGAAAGGTTTGAAATAGGCCTCATCCGCGCGTTCAATCGGCACGGGGAAATGAACGTAGGAGAGCGACCTTTTGACGGCTTCGCGCAATCCATGCGCGACCCGCACCATCGCCGCCGCGTCGATCGGCTCAAGAAAATGCTTGCCGCCGAAATCGCCGTAGCACAGGTGGATTCCAAGTTCGACGGGCTCTGGAACCGCCGCGCAAAGCCGCGTCATGCGCGCCATCACCTGCGGCAAGGATGTCGCCGTCGGCGCGTACATCGTCTGACTTTGGCCGTCGAGAATGACCATTTCCGGGCAGAAGTCCCACTGGACGCAGAGGTCTTCGAGGGGGATGAATTTGCGGATCATCGCGACTTCGCGCAGCATTGATTTCTCATAGGCGCTTTCGATCGCCGCGATGTCGCGGTCGCTGCAAAAGGCGTAGACGACGCCCATGGGCGTCGGCAGGCAAACCTGAAAGCGCGCGCCTTGCGGAATGAGGCCCGCGGTCCGCGCGGCGACAAAATCGACGTAGGAGGCGCGGGCTTCGCGCGCGTAACCCAGTTCGCTGAACGTGAGTTCATCGGGCTTGACGCCTTCGGCGAGACACATCAACGCGAAGTTCGACGTGCCGCGCACCGCGCCGCTGGGATCGGGGCGCAAATAAGGATTGGCGCGCAGCAACGGATATTGAAAGCTGACCCACAGGCGGCGGCTGCCGGGCTCGCCATCCGTGACGCGTTTCAGGCGGCGGCCAAGCACTTTGCCCGTGACCGCGAAAACCTCGTCGACGGTGTCGAGGCCAACGCTGCCAACCAGATGCACGCATTGCGGCATGCGGGAAGCGGTGTTCATTTTTCCCTCCCTCCGTCAGTTCCGCCACGCCAGAAACCTGCGCTCGAACACAGCGCAAATACGCGTCATGACGACGCCGATCACGACCACCGTCGTCAACGGCACGAACAGGTCCGCCGTTTTCAGATGCGCGCCATAAAATGAGATGTGGTAGCCGAGCCCGCCGTTGGAGCTGAACATTTCACCAAGGATCACGCCGATCAACGCGCGCCCAAGGCCAATCCGCACGCCCGCCAGCACCAGCGGCACGGACGCGGGCAGAACAACCTTGGCGACGACGTCAAGCCGCGAGCCGCCGAAGGCGCGCACCGCGCGGATCAATTGCGGATCGACGGAGCGCACGCCCGCCATGGTGTTGACGGCGATGGTGACAAAGGTGAGCAGGAAGGTCAAAGCGATCACCGTCGTGGAGCCGAACCCCAGCCACACGATGATGAGCGGATAGAACGCGATCAACGGCGAGGCGTATAGAAACCAGATGAATGGATCGGCGGCGTATTCGACCCAGCGGCTCATGCCCATGGCGACGCCAAGCGCCAGGCCGACGACGAGCGACAGAGAAAAGCCGATGGCGAATTCGGCGAGGCTGATGCCGAGGTCTTTCATGAGATCGCCCGATTGCCATTGCCGCGCGAAAGCTTGCGCTATGGCGGAAGGGCTGCTGACGATGACAGGATTGAGCCAACCCGCGTAAGCCGCGTATTCCCAACCGCCGACGAGCAACACAACGCCGAGCACGCCGAGGCCGATTTCCTCGACGCGGTCGTTTGAGCGGCGCGGGGCGGGACGAAGGGTTTCATCGTCGATATGTATCTTGCTCATCGCGCCGCGCTCCACGGCGCTACGTAGGCTTCAATACGGCGGATCAACACGACGCCCAAGAACCCAAGACTAGATATCACCAGCACCAGCACAAAGATTTCCGCCGCGCGGTCACTGGTGCTGTAGACCTGCACGAGCCGTCCGATGCCGCGGACAGACACGTACATTTCCGCCGCGACGAGGCTGACGATGGAACGGCCAACCGCGAGGCGCAGCCCCGCCATGATCGCTGGAAGGGCGCCCGGCAGCAGGCCCTTCGCGATGATCTGCCAACGCGAGGCGCCAAAGGCTTTCAGCGCGCGAATCGGCGCTTCGGGGACTTCCTCGACGCCGGTGCGCGTATTGATGACAATCGGGATGAAGGCGCTCAGAAACACCATCACGGCTTTCGACACGAGGCCGACGCCGAACCAGACGACGAGAACGGGCACGAAGGCGATCATCGGCGCCGTGTAAAGCGCGGCAAAAAGCGGATCGAAAAGATAGAGCAGGCGGCGGCTCAAGGCGAAAGCCAGGCCAAGCGCGACGCCAAGGACGATCGCCGGGAAGAAGCCCAGGACGAACTCCTGCAGCGTCACGCTGAGGTTGGCCCAGAGTTCGCCCGACGCGACCATGGCGTAGAGCGAGCGGAGAACCTCCGTTGGATAGGAAATCAAATCGGAGCGGATGAGGTCTTGCGATCCCACGATCTGCCAGACGACGAGAAAGACAAGAACGCCGCCGACGCCGACGATGGCGCGCATCCACGGCTGCAACGCGCGCTGGAAGGCGCGCGGCGCGGCGCGCGGCGCGAGGCGCGCCTCAGCTTGCGACGGCAGGCTCGACATCGCCTTGCTCCCATGAGCCGGAGTTGCGGATTTGCTCTTCCAGCAGGTCCCAGATTTGCTTGCGGTACAGTGTGAATTCCGGCGTGTTGCGAATGGCGAGTTCGCGCGGGCGCGGGAAATCCACCTTGATTTCCTTGACGATACGGCCCGGCGAGGCGCTCATCACGATGATTCTGTCCGCGAGATAGACGGCTTCGTCAATGTCGTGCGTGACGAACAAAATCGTTTTCCGGTCGCGCTCCCAGATGCGCAGCAGTTCAGACGCCATGACCTGGCGGATTTGCGCGTCGAGCGCGCCGAAAGGCTCGTCCATAAGCAACACTTCCGGCTCGACGCTGAGCGCGCGGGCGATGCCGACGCGCTGGCGCATCCCGCCGGAAAGCTGGTGGGGAAAGCTGTTCTCAAAGGCGCGCAAGCCCACCATCTGCACGTAACGGCGCGCAGCTTCGCGTCGTTTGTCCTTTGGCACGCCCTTGAGTTCGAGGCCAAGTTCGACATTGGCGAGCACAGTGCGCCACGGCAGCAGCGCAAAATCCTGAAAAACCAGCGCGCGGTCGCTGCCCGGTTGCGAGATCGGCCTGTCGTTGAGCGAAAGCGCGCCGCTCGTTGGCTTCAGCAGCGCGGCGATCAGCATCAGCAAAGTGCTCTTGCCGCAGCCGCTGGGGCCCACGATGGTGACGAACTCCCCGCGCTCCACCTTGAAGGACACTTCGCTCAGGGCCAGAAACGACGCGCCTGTCGCCTGATTTTCATAGGCGAGGTGGAGTCTGTCGAGGGCAAGCTGGCTCATCGCGGCGGGTTGGCTTTCATGACGCGTCCGCTTCAGGCGGGCCCTGCAAGTTACGCGGCGCGACCTCGCCTTTCAAGCCGGCGCGTTTGACAGATTTGCGCCCGGCTGGGCTAAATGGGCGCCAATCATTCAAGCGAGGAAACAAATGAGCCCGAAGCTTCCCACGCGCCGCCGGCTGCTGGCGAGCGGCGCAAGCATCGGCCTGCTGCTCGCAGCGCCCTCTGTGCGCGCGCGCGCGCAGGGCGCGCTGGAAAAGCAGAAGCTGAATTTCGCGCTCTCGGTCGACGCCTCCTCTTTCATGCCGGCCTATGTCGCGAGCGCGCGCACCTGGAAGGAACAAGGCCTTGATGTTCAGTTCAACATATTCCGCAACGACGCGGAGGCTTCGCAAGCGCTCGCGGGGGATTCCGTCGACGTGACCTTGCAATCCTTCGACGGGCTCATCAGCCTCATCGACGCCAATCAACCCGCGTTGGGATTCTACGCGGGATTTTCACAGGCGGATTTCGAATGGTTTTCGCTGCCGAACCTCAAGACGTGGAGCGACATGCGCGGACAGACAATCGGCGTGTCGAGCTTCGGTTCGCTGACCGATCAATTGACGCGCCACGCCCTGCGCAAACACGGGCTTGATCCCGACAAGGACGTGATGATCCGCCAGATCGGCCCGTCTTCCGCCGCCTTGCAGGCGATGAAGAGCGGGCGTCTCGGCGGCGGCGTTCTGTCGGCTCCGTTCAAATGGGCCGCGCTTGAAGCGGGATTGACGAAGCTCGCGGCGCAAACGGAAGAAATTTCACCGCAATGGCCCAAGCACACCTTCATCGCCAAGCGCGATTTTCTCGACAGGAACCCCAATATTGTTCGCGCCTTGCTGCGCGCGCACGTGGCGGCGATACGGCTCGCCAAAGCCGACAAGGCCTTCGCGGTGAAAGTGCTCGAAGACAGATTGAAATTCGCGCCCGCCTATTCGGGCCGCGCCTATGACGACGTGATCAACGGATTTGACGAGCGCGGAACCATCCCCGATATGACCGCCTTCTGGGAGATCAAGAAGGAGGCGGGACAGGTGAAGGACGTCTGGCCGCGCGAAAAGTTCTTTGACGATCGTTACGTCGGGACCTTCGCGCAATGGGCGCCGTGAGCATGTCAAAATGACCACAATTGTCGATACGCGCGACGTCGCGCTCTACGAGGCCTATGACAACCGCTATGCGCGACAGGAGGCGCGCTTCGGCGTGGAGCGCCGCGCCTCCGAAAAGGCGCCCATCATCGACATATCGCCTTTTGTGACGCAGGGGACCCTCGCCGACCGCAAGACCGTCGCCGCCGACATCAGGCGCGCCTGCATCGACATCGGCTTCTTCTATGTTCGCGGCCACGGCGTTTGCTTGTCGGACCTCGCCGAGCTCGATCGGATAGGCAAGGCGTTTTTCGCTTTGCCGTTCGAGGTCAAGATGAAAACGCACGCGTCCCGGAACGCGGCTGATCGCGGCTACACGGCCTCGGGCGGGGTTGAACCCGACAAGACCGCCGCGACGTTTTCCGACATCAAGGAACGCTACATGATGAGCCGGGAGTTGGCGCCCGGCGAGCCCGCTTCCCACAAGGCGGGAAGCAGCCAGTGGCCGGACGAATCCAACGCGCCGGGATTTCGCGGCTTCATGCAGCGCCACATCCGCGACAGGCTGGTCCTCATGAACCGGCTCATGTGCGCCTTCGCGATGAGCCTCGAACTGCCCGAGACTTTTTTTGAGAAGCAGTTCGCGCGGCCCGGTGTCACGCTGGCGCTCAATT
>JANYDZ010000719.1 GCA_025363375.1 Hyphomicrobiales bacterium | reverse complement strand
CTTCTTGACAACGCCTGGCGCGAGGGCCGCGCGCGTCTTGACGCGGTGGAGGACTTTCTCGATCCCGGCTCCATCAACGTGCTGACGCGCGTCGGCGTCGGCGAAGGCTGGCGCTGCCTTGAAGTCGGCGCCGGCGGCGGTTCCCTCGCAAGCTGGCTCGCGGCGCGCGTCGGCGACGCCGGGAAGGTTGTCGCCACCGATATCGACACGCGTCACCTGCGCGGGCGCGCGGACGCGCGGAATATCGAAGTTCGCCGACATGACATGGTCAGCGACAATCTTGAGACGCGTTCCTATGACCTTGTCCACGCGCGCCTTGTTCTGGAACACATCCCCGAGCGCGACGCCGTGCTGCGCAAGCTTGTGAAGGCGCTGCGGCCCGGCGGCTGGCTCGTCGTCGAAGCGGTCGATTACGCATCCGCAATTTCCGTGAGCGAACTGGGCGCGGACGAACATGCCCGCTCGCAGGCGATCAGGCTGCGCGAATTCGCCGCCGCGGGCGCGAGAACCGATTATGGCCGCCGCTTGCCTGCGGCGATGCGGGCGGCAGGCCTCGTCGATGTCGCCAACGAAGGCCGCGTGTTCGTCATGGAGGGCGGCTCGCCCGGCGCGCGCTGGTTTCAGTTGTCGATGGCGCAGCTCCGTGGGCGGCTCACGGGGCCGGGAAAGCTGAACGACGGCGAGATCGACCGCATGCTCGCGCTGTTTGACGCGCCCGATTGGGCGGCGCTCTCGCCCATTATTTTCGCCTGCTGGGGCAGAGCGCCCGACGATTGAGCCGATCGCGCGGCCAACGGCGGCCCCTCCCCGCCTATCCCTGCGCCCCGATCCATGGCACTCCCCTGCCATGTCCGCCATCGATTCCGCGCCTTCACAATCCCTTCGCCGCCCGCTGGTGCGGCGGCTGGCGCTTGCCGATTTTCGCTCCTACGCGTTGCTGGACATCGGCATCGACGCGCCGCTCGTCGCGCTCACCGGCGACAACGGCGCGGGCAAGACCAATGTGCTCGAAGCGCTGTCCCTGTTCACGCCGGGGCGCGGCCTGCGCCGGGCCGATATGGGGGAACTCGCCCGCATCGGGGGGACGGGCGGCTGGGCCGCCTCCATCGAGGTGGAAGCCCAGGGCGCCCTCATGCAACTGGGCACCGGGCTGGACCCGCGCGAGGGCGGCGCCCGGCGTTGCCGCATCGAACGCGCGCCCGTGGGTTCGGCCCGCGCCTTTGCCGACCATCTGCGCGTCGTCTGGCTCACGCCCGCCATGGACGGGCTGTTTTCAGGACCGGCCGGCGAGCGGAGGCGGTTCCTCGACCGGCTCGTGCTGGCGGTGGATTCGGACCACGCAACCCGCGTCGCCGCGCTGGAGAAGGCCCTGCGCAACCGCAACCGCCTGCTTGAGGAAGGCGTGCGCGACCGCAGCTGGCTTGACGCCGCCGAGCGGGAACTGGCGGGCATCGCCGTCGCGGTCTCCACCGCCCGCTATGAGACGGTGAGTCACCTTGCCGCCCTGATCGCCTGCGAGCGGGACGCCGCCTCCCCCTTCCCCTGGGCCGAAATAACCCTACAGGGGGAGATCGAGCGCCTGATCCCCGACTTGCCAGCCCTTGAGATCGAAGACCGCTATCGCGCCCTGCTGGCCGCCAACCGGGGCCGGGACGCCGCCGCCGGGCGCGCCTTGATCGGACCTCAGGCAAGCGATCTTGCCGTTCTCCATGGCCCCAAACAAGCCGAAGCGGCCCGCTGTTCGACAGGCGAGCAGAAAGCTCTGCTGGTTGGCCTTGTGCTGGCCCACGCGCGGCTCGTGGCCGCCATGAGCGGCATCGCGCCGCTGGTGCTGCTTGATGAAATCGCCGCCCATTTCGACCCTTCGCGCCGCGCCGCGCTCTACGGCGCGCTTGATAAACTGGGCGGGCAGGTGTTCATGACCGGCGCCGATCCCGCCGCTTTCGCCGATGTGGCGGGACGGGCGCAAATGCTGTCGGTTTCGCCGGGCGGGATCACGGCGCCTGGCTGACGCGCGCGCCATCCGGCCGATATGAAAAAAGCCACGATTTTTCCACATGATTTCGTGCATTCGGCCGCCTATTCAAGGTAGATTGTCAAACGCGAATCACACGCGCGCGCGGGAGGGGAAATCCTTCGCTCCCCGCCGGGATTCCAGAGAGCATTTCACCGCATGGATGACGCCGCCGGAACGAATTCGCCAACGCCCGAAAACGGCGATCCGAACGCCTATGGCGCCGATTCCATCAAGGTCCTGCGCGGCCTCGACGCCGTGCGCAAACGCCCGGGCATGTATATCGGCGACACCGACGACGGCTCCGGCCTGCATCACATGATCTACGAGGTCGTCGACAACGCCATCGACGAGTCGCTCGCGGGCTACGCCGATCTTGTCACCATGACCTTGAACGCGGACGGTTCCTGCACCGTCACCGACAACGGCCGCGGCATCCCCACGGACATCCACACCGAGGAAGGCGTCTCCGCCGCCGAAGTCATCATGACGCAGCTCCACGCGGGCGGAAAATTCGATCAGAACTCCTACAAGGTTTCCGGCGGCCTGCACGGCGTCGGCGTCTCGGTCGTCAACGCGCTTTCCGTGTGGTTGAAGCTGCGCATCTGGCGCGATGAAAAAGAGCATCTCGTCGAATTCGCCCATGGCGACGTCGTGGCGCCGCTTGTCGTTGTCGGCCCCGCGCCGCTGGCGAACGGCAAGGCGAAACGCGGCACCGAAGTCACGTTCATGCCGTCGTCCGACACGTTCACCATGATTGAATTCGACTACGCGACCATCGAACACCGCATGCGCGAACTGGCGTTTTTGAACTCCGGCGTGCACATCGTTCTCACCGACGCGCGGCACGCGGAAACCAGGGTCGAGGACCTCTACTACGAAGGCGGGCTGGAAGCCTTCGTGCGCTATCTCGACCGCACCAAGCAGCCGAACATCGACAAGCCCGTCATGGTGCGCGGCGAGCGCGACGGCATCACCGTCGAAGCCGCTTTGTGGTGGAACGATTCTTACCACGAGAACGTGCTGCCTTTCACCAACAACATTCCGCAACGCGACGGCGGCACGCATCTGGCCGGCTTCCGCGCCGCGCTCACGCGGCAGGTGACGGGCTACGCGGATTCGTCGGGCCTGACAAAGAAGGAAAAAGTCGACCTCACCGGCGACGATTGCCGCGAGGGCCTCACCGCCGTTCTTTCCGTAAAAGTGCCGGACCCCAAGTTTTCGTCGCAAACCAAGGACAAACTCGTCTCGTCTGAAGTGCGCCCCGTCGTCGAAAGCCTCGTCAACGAAGCGCTCGGCCGCTGGTTTGAAGAGAACCCGTCGGAAGCCAAAAAGATCGTCGGCAAGGTTGTTGAAGCCGCGCTCGCCCGCGAAGCCGCGCGCAAGGCGCGCGAACTGACCCGCCGCAAGGGCGTGCTCGACATCGCGAGCCTGCCCGGCAAACTCGCCGATTGTCAGGAGCGCGATCCCGCCAAATCCGAAATTTTCATCGTCGAGGGCGACTCGGCGGGCGGCTCCGCAAAGCAAGGCCGCAACCGCGAATACCAGGCGGTGCTGCCGCTGCGCGGCAAAATTCTGAACGTCGAGCGCGCGCGTTTCGACAAAATGCTCGGCAGCGAGCAGATCGGCACGCTCATCACCGCGCTGGGCGCGGGCATTGGACGCGACGATTTCAATCCCGACAAGCTGCGCTACCACAAAATCATCATCATGACCGACGCCGACGTGGACGGCGCGCATATCAGGACCTTGCTGCTGACGTTCTTCTTCCGGCAGATGCCGCAGTTGATCGAGCGCGGCCACATCTACATCGCGCAGCCGCCGCTCTATAAAGTCAAACGCGGCCAGTCCGAGCAATATCTCAAGGACGAAAGGGCGCGCGAGGACTACCTCATCGATTGCGGCCTTGAAAACGCGTTGTTGCGGCTCTCCGACGGCCAGGAGCGCGGCGCGCGCGATTTGCGCGCGTTGGTGGAGGAAGCGCGCGCTGTGCGGGCCGTGCTCGCCATGCTGCATTCGCGCTACGACCGCCCCGTGGTGGAACAGGCCGCGATCGCGGGCGCGTTGAAACCGGCTGCGCAACTGGGCGACACGGCCGAAGGCCTCGCGCAGGTCGTCGC
>JANYDZ010000718.1 GCA_025363375.1 Hyphomicrobiales bacterium | reverse complement strand
TTCCAAGCCGTTGAAAACGCCGCGCCGATCATGCCGGGAACGCTGCCGACCTTGCGCGGCGCGCATAATTGGCAAAACGCGGCCGCCGCCTATGGCGTTTGCGCGTCGCTCGGCGTGGAGCACTCGACAATTGCGCGCGGCCTCAAATCCTACCCGGGTCTTCCCCACCGCATGGAGGAGGTCGCCCGCATCGACAACGTTCTCCTCGTCAACGACTCGAAAGCCACCAACGCGGACGCGGCGGAAAAAGCGCTGCTGTCCTACGACGAAATTTTCTGGATCGTCGGCGGCAAGTCGAAAGAGGGCGGCATTGAACCCTTGCGTCCGCTGTTCAACAGAGTGCGCAAGGCCTATCTCATCGGCGCGTCCAGCGACGATTTCGCCAGAACGCTGGGTGAAGAAGTGGCGTTCGAACGTTGCGACACGCTCGATAAGGCGATTGAATCGGCCACGCGCGACGCGATGCGACGCGCCGGCGCCGAGCCTGTCGTGCTGTTGTCGCCGGCTTGCGCTTCCTACGATCAATTTCCAAATTTTGAAGTTCGCGGGAACCAGTTCCGCGATCTCGCCCGGGCGCTCGTCGCGCGTCTGAAACATTGAGGGGGGCAACATGGTTTCGCGCGCCGAACGCTCAATCTTCGCGGACTGGTGGTGGACCGTCGATCGCTGGCTGCTGGCCGCCATCGGCGCGCTCATGGTGCTCGGCCTGGTGCTGACGCTGGCGGGTTCGCCGCCCGTCGCCGAACGGCTGGGTCTGTCGCCGTTTCACTTCGTCAACCGCCAGGTGGTTTTCCTTGTCCCGGCCGCCTGTTTGATGCTGGCGACATCGTTTCTCTCGCCGCGCATGGTGCGGCGCGGGGCCCTGCTGCTGTTTGTTTTTGGCATGGGATTGATTTTCGCGGCGCTCCTGTTCGGCGCGGAGGTGAAAGGCGCGCGGCGCTGGATTTTTGGCGTGCAGCCTTCGGAGTTCGTCAAGCCGGCCTTCGTGGTTCTCGCGGCCTGGGCCTTTTCCGAAGGCGGGCGGCGGCGCGATGTGCCGGCGAACTTTCTCGCGCTGCTGCTGCTGCCCGCGACGATCATTCCGTTGATGCTGCAGCCGGACTTTGGACAGACCATGCTGATCTCGATGGTTTGGGCCGCGCTGTTTTTCATGGCGGGCCTGCACTGGTTCTGGGTCGCGGGCATCGGCGGCGCGGGATTGGCGGGGGCCTTTGTGGCCTTTAAATTTGTGCCGCACGTGCGCGCGCGCATTGAAAAATTCATCGACCCCGCGACGGGCACGACGGCGGGCGACACGTTTCAGGTGGACACCGCCATGGAAAGTTTTATTTCCGGCGGCTGGTTCGGCAAGGGGCCGGGCGAGGGGACCCTGAAGCGGGTCCTGCCGGACAGCCACACCGATTTCATTTTCGCGGTCACAGGCGAGGAATTCGGCGTGCTGTTCTGCATGTGCATTGTGAGCCTGTTTGCGTTCATCGTGTTGCGGGTGCTGATCAATTCGTCGAACAACGTGAATTCGTTCAGTCGGTTCGCGGCGGCGGGTCTGGCCATGCTTTTCGGATTGCAAAGCGCCATCAATATGGCGGTCAATCTCAAGCTGATGCCGGCCAAGGGCATGACGCTGCCCTTTATTTCCTACGGGGGGTCGTCGCTGATATCTCTGGCGCTCGGCATGGGCTTTCTGATCGCGGTGACGCGCAAGCGCCCGCAATCGGAAGTCACAACCCGCATCGACGACGCCAGGAACGATCCTACATGAGCGAACGCGCGGTTCTTCTGGCCGCCGGGGGCACCGGCGGACATCTGTTTCCCGCGGAGGCGCTTGCCCACGCGCTGCAAAAGCGCGGCGTCGCGGTGGAACTCGTTTCGGATTCGCGCGCGTTGAAGTTCGGCGCTGATTTTCCGGCGCGCGCTGTTCACGCAATCGCGGCGGCGACGCCGTCGGGCGGTTCGATCTTCGGCAAGGCCCTCGCGGCCCTGACCCTGGCGCGCGGCACGTGGTCGGCGCGCGGGCTGCTGCGCAAGATCAATCCTCTGGCGGTGGTCGGCTTTGGCGGCTATCCCACGGTGCCGCCTTTGCTGGCCGCGGCGCAGTTGAAATTTCCATCCGTGCTGCATGAGCAGAACGCGGTGATGGGGCGCGCAAACCGATTTCTCAGCGCCAACGCCACCGCGATTGCGACGGGCTTTGCCGATGTGTCGGGATTTGACGCGCGCATTCGCTCGAAGCTGACCCATGTCGGCAATCCGCTGCGTCCCATGGTGATCGAAGCGGCGGGATTGCCGACGCCGGGCTTCGACGATGGGCTGTTGCGTCTGCTCGTGACCGGCGGCAGTCAGGGCGCGCGGGTCATGTCGGATATCGTGCCGCAGGCGATCGCGGCTTTGCCCGCTGAATCGCGCGCGAGATTGAGGGTCGTGCAACAGGCGCGCGCGGAAGATTGCGAGCGGGCGACAGCCGCTTACAAAGCGGCCGGCGTTGCGCATGAGGTCGCGGCGTTTTTCAAGGATTTACCGCTGCGGATCGCGCAATCGCATCTGGTCATCGGGCGCGCCGGAGCCGGTACGGTGTCGGAGCTGGCGGCCATCGGGCGGGCTTCCATTCTCGTGCCGTTGCCCGGATCGCTCGATCAGGATCAGGCGGGCAACGCGGCGGTTCTGGCAAAGCCGGGAGCGGCGGACGTGGTTCTTCAGGCGGATTTTACGCCGCAAGCGCTGTCGCGGCTGTTGATGGAAGCTTTGGACGACCCGGAGGTCTTGACGGAACGCGGACAGGCGGCGAAGACGGCGGGCGTGCTCGACGCGGCCGATCGTCTGGCAGCGCTCGTGACGCGCGTCGCCAACATCAACCCGTGAGTTAGCCATGAAGCTGCCGAAGGAAACCGGCGCCATCCATTTCGTCGGCATCGGCGGCATCGGCATGTCCGGCATCGCCGAAGTGCTGCTCAACCTTGGCTACGAGGTGCAGGGCTCCGACGCGAGCGACAGCGCCATTGTGAAACGTCTGCGTGAAAAGGGCGCGAAGGTTTTCATCGGCCACGACGCAAGACATTTGGGCGCCGCCGGCGTCGTCGTCGTTTCCACGGCGATCCGCCGCGACAATTCCGAGCTAACCGCCGCGCGCGAGCGTCGCCTGCCCGTGGTGCGCCGCGCGGAAATGCTGGCGGAGCTGATGCATTTGAAGGAATGCGTCGCCGTCGCCGGCACTCATGGCAAGACGACGACGACCTCGCTCGTCGCGACCCTGCTCGACAAGGGCGGGTTTGATCCCACGGTCATCAACGGCGGCATCATCAACGCCTATGGAACCAACGCGCGGCTCGGGGCCGGCGAATGGATGGTGGTGGAGGCCGACGAGAGCGACGGCACGTTTTTGAAGCTGCCGGCGGACATCGCAATCGTCACCAACATCGACCCCGAGCATCTCGATCATTTCAAGACGTTCGACGCGGTGAAGGAGGCGTTTCGCACGCTGGTGGAAAATCTGCCGTTCTACGGCTTCGCCGTGATGTGCCTCGATCATCCCACCGTGCAGGAGCTGGTCGGGCGCATCGAGGACCGACGCGTCATCACCTACGGCGAGAATCCTCAAGCCGATGTGCGGCTGATGGACGTGGACCTCGACGGCGGGGAATGCCGATTCAGCGTGCTCATCCGCGACCGCAAGACATCGCGCGCGACATTTCTGGAGCAGGTTGTGCTGCCGATGCCGGGCCATCACAACGCGCTCAACGCGACGGCGGCGATCGCCGTGGCGCATGAACTTGGCGTTTCGGACGCGGACATTCGCGCGGGGCTGGCGGGCTTTGGCGGCGTCAAACGGCGTTTTACCAAGACCGGCGAATGGAACGGCGTGCGCATTTACGACGATTACGGCCATCATCCCGTGGAGATTTCCGCCGTTCTGCGCGCGGCGCGGGCTTCGACGAAGCAGAAAGTCATCGCCATCATGCAGCCGCACCGCTTCACGCGGCTGCAGTCGCTGTTCGAGCAATTCTCGACCTGTTTCAACGACGCCGACGCGGTATTTGTCGCGGACGTCTATCCGGCCGGCGAGAAGCCGATCGAAGGGATTGATCGCGCGCATCTGGTCGCCGCCATCAAGGCGCATGGGCATCGCGACGCGCGCGGGCTGGAATCGCCCGAGCAGATTCCGGACGTGATTCGCGCCCTGGCGGAGCCTGGCGATTATGTGGTGTTTCTCGGCGCGGGCAATATCACGCAATGGGCCTACGCGTTGCCCGAGCAGCTGGCGGGCGGGGGGAAGGCGTGAGCTTTCCCGACATCACGCCGGATATTTCCGCGCGCGCGCCCAAACTGCGCGGCCGGCTCTCGGCCAACGCGCCGCTGGCGCCCTACACGTGGTTTCGCGTCGGAGGGCCGGCGCAGGTTTTGTTCTCGCCCGCGGACGAGGATGATCTTGCTTATTTTCTCGCGGCGCTGGCGGAGGAAACTCCAGTCAATGTGATTGGGCTTGGCTCCAATCTGATTGCGCGCGACGGCGGCGTGCCCGGCGTGGTCGTTCGCCTTGGCGGCAAAGGTTTTGGCCAGGTGGAGGTTTTGCCGGATCACCGCGTCCGCGCGGGAGCCGCCGTGCCCGACATGAAAATGGCGCGGGCGGCGGCGGAGGCCGGCGTCGCGGGGCTGGAGTTCTATCGCGGCATTCCCGGCGCCATCGGCGGCGCGTTGCGCATGAACGCGGGCGCCCACGGCGGCGAGACAACGGATGTTCTGATCGAGGCGCGCGGAATTGACAGGCGCGGAAACCTGCGTACGTACGATCATGTGGACATGGGTTTCTCCTACCGCCATTGCGGGGTGGCGGACGACGTGATTTTCACCAGCGCGCTGTTGCAGGGCCGCGCCGACGATCCCCTGGCAATCAACGCCGAGATGGACCGGATTACCGCCGCGCGCGAGGCCTCGCAGCCGATCCGCGAGAAAACCGGCGGCTCGACCTTCGCCAACCCGAAGCCGCAGAGCGCCTGGAAGGTGATCGACGCGGCGGGCTGCCGGGGTCTGGTTGTTGGCGACGCCCAGGTGAGCGAAATGCACTGCAATTTTCTGATCAACCGGGGCGCGGCGAGCGCGGCGGACATCGAGGGGCTTGGCGAGGAAGTGCGGCGGCGGGTGCGCGAGCACTCGGGGGTGGAATTGCGGTGGGAAATCAGACGGCTGGGGACGTTCCTCAAGCCGACCAGTTCGATTGTCTGAAGCCGCGCAACGTCGCGTTTGCCGCCGCGTCCAGAATTGCTTCATCTTTGCATGGTAAATGGTGCGTGAATCGGCGGCCCGACCGCCGCACGACAACCGGATGCCTTTCATGCCCCAACACGTCGCCGTCCTCATGGGAGGCTGGTCCTCCGAACGTGAAGTCTCGCTTCGCTCCGGCGAAGCCTGCGCGAAGGCGTTGGAAGGCGAGGGGTTCCGCGCGACGCGCGTCGATGTGACCCGCGATATCGGCCGCGTTCTGGCAGACCTGAAGCCCGACGTCGCCTTCAATGCCCTGCATGGGCCGGCAGGGGAGGACGGGACCATTCAGGGCGTCCTCGAAGTGCTGCGCATTCCCTATACCCATTCGGGCGTGCTTGCCTCCGCGCTGGCGATGAACAAGGACATGGCCAAGACGGTGATGGCGGCGGCCGGCGTGCCCGTGCCGCAGGGCATGGTCGTGAACAGGCTCGACGCGGCCAGAGCCCATGTGATGGCGCCGCCCTATGTGCTGAAGCCGATCGCCGAGGGATCGTCCTACGGGGTCTTCATCATCAAGGCGGGGCAGGCGCATCCGCCGCAGGAACTGGCGCGCCCCGACTGGAAATACGGCGAATATTTGCTGGCGGAGAAGTTCGTCGCGGGCCGCGAACTCACCTGCGCCGTGATGGGCGACAAGGCGCTTGGCGTGATCGATATTCGCGCCGCCGACGGGGGTTGGTACGATTATCACGCGAAATATGCGAAAGGCGGATCTATTCACATCCTTCCGGCTGAAATTTTACCAAATATTTACCAAAGGATTCAACAGTTGGCCCTTAGGGCGCATCAGGCGCTCGGCTGCCGCGGGGTGAGTCGTTCCGACTTTCGATATGACGATCTTCCGGGCGGAACCGGGGAGCTCGTGCTGCTCGAAGTCAACACCCAGCCTGGCATGACCGAGACCTCGCTTGTGCCGGAAATGGCGGCTTTTGCCGGTTATTCGTTTGGTGGGCTGGTTCGATGGATGGTGCAAGACGCCTCCTGCGATCGATGAAGGTAACCGGTTTGGCGCTTTTGCCGGGCATTGGGCAAACGCGCCTGGCGACGGCGCATGGCGGGGCGACGCCCGGACCATCTCCGGCGAGCGCGGTCCGGCTGGCCAATCTGCGCCTGCGCGCCCCGCGCCTGACGCGCGCCGACAAATTTGCCCGGTTGGCCGCCAAAAGCGGGGTGGGCCTGGCCCTGGCGGTCGCGCTGTTTGGCGGTTCCGCGATGTTCGGCGCGGTGCGCGGCGGACAATACGAAGCGTTTGTCGCCGCGAATGGCTCGATCGCGGACATCGCCGCGCGCAACCTTGGTTTCGCTCTTGACAGCATCACCATCACGGGCTCGCGCGACCTCTACGAATCCGAAATTCTGCAAGCCGCCGGCGTCAGCGAGAAAAACTCGCTGTTGTTTCTGGACGTGGCCGATGTTCGCGACCGGCTCAAGAAAGTTCCGCTGGTGCGCGAAGCCAGCGTGCGCAAGCTCTATCCTGACCGCCTGTTGATCGAAATCACCGAGCGCGAGCCCAACGCCGTCTGGCAAAGGGAGGGCAAGCTCATGGCGATCGCCGCGGACGGCACTGTGATCGAAGAATTGCGCGACGACCGCTTTTCCGAACTTCCCTTTGTCGTCGGCGCCGGCGCCCATCTGCGCGTGGCCGACTTCCAGAAGATCGTCGACGCGGCGGGCGATGTCGGCGCGAAGGTGCGCGCCGGGGTGCTGGTGGGCGAACGGCGCTGGAACATCAAGATGACAAACGGGCTCGACGTGAAATTGCCGGAGCGGCAGCCCGAGGCCGCTTTCGCGCAATTCGCAAGGCTCGCGCGGGAAGCGCGGCTGCTCGAAAAGGATCTGGTTTCAGTCGATCTGCGCGTGCCCGGACGCATGTTCGCCCGCATGACGGAGGAAGCCGCGGCGGCGCGGGCCGAAACCCAGGTTCGCAAAAAAGGGAGGGCCGGGCAGACATGAATTCGCGTTGCGTTACACCGCGCATGCGTCCGCTTTCGGCGCGTAAAAGCGCGATCCTTTGCGTGCTTGACGTGGGCACGTCCAAGATCGCCTGTCTCATTGCGCGCCTGATGCCGATGGAGGGCTCGGAGAGCTTGCCGGGCCGCACCCATCGTTGCCGGGTTCTGGGCATCGGCCATCAACGTTCACGCGGCATCAAAGGCGGCGCCGTCGTCGATATGGACGAGGCCGAGGACGCGATTCGCCTCGCCGTGGACGCCGCCGAGCGCATGGCGCGCGTGCGCGTGGAAAGCGTCATCGTCAATGTCAGCGGCGGCAGGCTGGGTTCCCAGCTCTATCAGGCCAAGGTCAACGTCGGCGGGCGTCCGGTGACGGAAATCGACACGCACCGCGTGCTGGAAGCGACAGCGTCGCGCACGGCGACGCAGGGCCGCGTGGTTCTGCATTCCCTGCCAAATGGTTTTTCGCTCGATTCCACGCACGGCATCCGTGAACCCAAAGGCATGATCGGCGAGGATCTCGGCGCGACCATGCATGTCGCTTCTTGCGACGCGGCGGCGGCGCGCAATCTCATGATCGCGGTCGAGCGCTGTCATCTCGACATCGAAGCGATGGTGGCGACGCCCTATGCGTCCGGGCTTTCCGCGCTTGTCGACGACGAAGCGGAGCTTGGCGCCGCCGTCGTGGATTTTGGCGGCGGCACGACCTCGATCGGCGTCTTCAACGAAGGCTGCCTTGTTCACACGGACGCCTTCGCGGTGGGCGGCAATCATATCACGATGGATGTGGCGCGCGGTTTGACGATCCGTCTTTCCGACGCGGAACGGTTGAAGGCGTTCCACGGAGCCTGCGCCGTCGCGGCTTCCGACGAACGGGAGATGCTGTCCATCGCGCAAGCCGGAGACGAAGCCGGCGAGTCGCATCAAATTCCACGCGCGCAACTGGTGCGCATCATCAAGCCGCGCGTCGAGGAAATCCTCGAACTTGTGCGCGACCGTCTTAAGGCGGGAGGGTTCGCGCCGCAGGCTGGCCGCCGGCTCGTGCTGACGGGCGGCTCCAGCCAGCTCACGGGCCTGTCCGAAGCCGCGCGGCGCATTGTTTCGCCGCATGTGCGGATCGGGCGTCCGCTCGGCGTTCTGGGGTTGCCGGAATCGGCAAAAAACCCGGCTTTTTCCGCCTCAGTCGGCCTGCTGATCTATCCGCAGGTTGCCG
>JANYDZ010000619.1 GCA_025363375.1 Hyphomicrobiales bacterium | reverse complement strand
CGGGCAAATCAGCCTCGCGCGCGCCGCCGATCTGCGAGAGAATGACGATCTTCTTGTTCTTCACCCAGTCCGGATGTTCGGCGAGCCAGCCGCCGTAGCTGGCGCCCGAGCGCGCCACGACCTCGCCGCGCTCCATGGCCAGATCTATCTCCTGGCTCGACTTATAGCCCATCACCAGCTTGAACTTCGTGCCGAGCTGCGAGTTCATCACAGTCGGATACATCACTGTGCCGGAGCCCGCGCCCGTCGCGCCAGTGATGATTTCGCGTGAAAAGGCGTCTTCAAAGGATTTGATCCCCGAAGCCGCCCAGGCCACCGTCAGAAGATTGCTGATGCCGGTGGAGCCGATCCAGTTGAATTTACGCGCGTCGAACCGCACGCCCTTGCCGTCAATCACCTGATAGAGTGGAATGCCGTTGGAAATCGTGGCGATGATTGTGCCGTCCCTCGCCGCCTGATTGGCCATGAAATTGGAGGCGAGCACATGGCCGGCGCCCGGCATGTTCTGAACGACAAAACCGGGCGCGCCCGGCAAATATTTCGGCAGATAACGCGAAAGCGTGCGCGCGGTCAGGTCATAGGCGCCGCCGGAACCCGTGCTGGTGACGAAGCTGACGGTCTTGCCCTTGTAAAAATCCTCGATGGCGTCCGCGCGGACGCTGGCCGCGGCGCAGAGCGTCAGCAGCGCCGGGACGCCGCGCAAAATCAACATCAACGCTCGCGGTGACATCGCGTCTCCTGTGGCCTTGCGGCCGATCCGGCCCGCTTCGTCAGCCCCATAGCGCAACCGCGCCGGGCCGTCCAACGCGCCTAGCTTGCCCCACGCAAGCGGTCGACGAGCTTGGCTGGGTCGTCCGGCTGCGCGTTGCCGCGCCACGCCACGTGGCCGTCGGGGCGCGTCAGCACGAGGGAGCGTTCATACAGCGCTGCGATCCCGGGCGTCGCGACACGCGTCACGCTCAATGGCGCGCCGCGCGCGGCGAAGGCTTGCGCCAACCCGCCCGCGTCGGGAGCGTCCGCGCCGAGGCGCAGCAGATGGAACCCCTTGCCATAGAGATCGATCGTCGAGCGCCCGTCGGGAAGAAACGCATGCGGCGCGCGCGCGCCCGGCCATGTCGTGCCGTGATAATTACTGACGGTTTCGGGCGGCATCGGCGTCCCGTCGCCCGCGATCAGCGGCGAGTCCCCATAACGATAGCCGAGCGCCAACCCATCCGTGATGAACTTCTTCGGAGCCTTGGCCATGATGTCGTCGTGGAGGCGCTTGCGCGCGGCGGCGCCAGCGGGCGTATCGGCGGCGATGTCGGGATCGGGCGGCAACGCTCGGTCGGCGGCGTGGCTGGAATTGGCGTGATCGACATTGCGCTTGCCAACGGGCCGGCGCTCCGCCTCGTAAGCGTCCAGCAATCCAACGCCGCCCCAGCCTTTCAGCACGGCTTCGAGCTTCCAGCCGAGATCCCAGATGTCGCCGAGGCCGGTGTTGAGGCCGATGCCGCTGGCGGGATGATTGATATGCGCCGCGTCGCCCGCGAACATCACGCGGCCGACTTTATATGTGTCGGCGACAACGTTGCGCGCGCTCCAGCGGCGCACGGAAATGAACTCGTGCGGAATATCGTCGCGCCCGCAAGCCTTGCGAAACAGGGCCTCGCAATCGACCTTGTCCGGCGCGTCGTAGAATTCCTTGCTGCGCGCGCCCATGCGATAGAGCTCGCGCCCGTCGAGCAACACAAAACTGCGCCACGCGCCGAGCTCGTCGACAAAATCGATCAAGGCGGCCGGCCCCTTGTCATGGTACTTCCACAAATTCGGCGCGCGCAGAAACACGCTGACGAAATAGCCGAGATAACCGGACCCGTTCAACGCAATGTTGAACGAAGCGCGAATGGGGCTGCGCCCGCCGCTGCAATCGACGACATATTGCGAGATGATGGCGCGCGTCCCCCCGGCCGCGAGATCCGTGACAACGCACTCGACGTGGCCGGATTTTTCCGCGAGCATCTCGAAACGGCATTGCCGCCACAGCGTCACATTGTCGTAACTCGCGGCGTTGTCGCGCAGAATGGGATCGAGCCAGATCTGGTTGCAGCGTTGCGGTCGTTCCGGACTCTCGTTCGTCGGCGCGCGCCCGCCATGATTGGGCCGCTCGACGCGGGCGATCTCATGGCCGACGAGGCTCGTGCAATAAAACGCCGTGTGCGGGAATCCGTCGGGCGCGGCGGCGTTCTTCACCGCGTCCGCGACGCCCCAGCGACGAAAAAACTCCATGGACCGCGCGTTGATGGCGGAGGCCTTGGGATGATCGGTCTGACCTTCGTTTTGTTCGATGACGAGGCAATCGACGCCGCGCTGCCCGAGATCGCAGGCAAGCGCCAGCCAGACGGGACCGCCGCCGACGATGAGAACAGGCGTTTCAATCACCCCGGAAGATGGAATTTTCATGACATCCGCACCATCCGATTGTAGGAACGCGCCTCACGCGTTGCCCGCATATTCCTCGCTCAGCAAATCAAGCCGCCGGAACACTTCGCGGTCCGTCACTACAAAAATCCGGGCCTTGCCGCCGTTGGAGCGGTGCGTGATCCAGTTGCCGTGCGGCATGGAGAACGTGTCGCGCGGACCCCATTCGATCTTTTGATCGCCAAGCGTCGTGACTCCCGCGCCTTCGACGATCGAAACCACCGAATGCGCCGACGTGCGGAACGGGACCGTGCCTTCCATGCCGTCGAGCTCCATCATGTAGCAATCGAGGAACGCCATGCAGGGGCCGCCGTTGACGGGATTGGCGTAGCGAATCCTCCGCGCGCTGTCGGGGCCGACGGGCGCCGTGGAAAGCGCCTTCACCGCGTCGACGTAGGGATAGCGGAACAGCGGCGAATAGCCAGTCGACGGCTCCGCCACCTGCGGCACGAGGCCCGGCATGGCGAAAGCCGCGTCCGCCAATTGCGGCGCCACGTTCTTCGCCGGCCCAGGTTGAAATTTATCGGTGCCGAGGTAGCGGTGCAGCGAGGCGTCGAGCACGTCGAGCCACACGATCGGCTTGCTGCCGCGATGTTCATGCTCGTGCCAACACCAGCCCGGCGTGGTGATGAGATCGCCTTCCGCCATCGCGCATTCCTTGCCGTCGACGATGGTGACCGCGCCCTCGCCCTTCATGACAAAACGAATGGCGTTCATGGAGTGGCGATGCGGGCGCGCCTTCTCGCCGGGTTTCAGGATTTGAATGTTGGCGTTGAGATTGGTGGTGGAGCCCGCGGCGCCGCCGACCTCGGCCGAATGCGGCGAGACCAGCATCAGCACGCGCCGCTCGACGGCGGCCATGTCGCGGAGCGTCGAGGCGTGCTCGGCAAGCGGCTCAAGCTGCGACCATTTCCAGATGTGGCCTTTTTCCGGGAGTTTCGGCTCCGCGTGCGCGGCGCGGTTTTCCCACAGTGGCGCGACATGGGCGGCGGCCCAGGCGGCGCGTACGGCGGCTTCGTTCTCCATGGGCGCGGATGCATTTGCCGACATCAAGTCCTCCTGTGGTTCAGCGCGAGACGCATTGTTGATATGACCAAGCCTAACAGGCTCCGCTTGCGCATCAAGGCGGTTATTTCAGACGGTTATTTCTGCGGCGCCTCGATCAATTGCTTGGCCCGCGCCGCGATTTCCGGCGGCGTATTGACAATGCCTTCGGCGATCTTTTGTGCGGCTTCGCCGGTGGAAGGGCTCATGTCCATCTGGGTCTTCGCGGCCTCGGCGATGAATTCGGGGTCTTTCATCGTGGCGTCGAAAGCCCGGCGCAGCGCGTCAACCCGCTCCGGCGGCACGCCTGGCGTCGTCACCAGAGAGCGCGCGACGTTGGTTTCGGCCGAGATGAATTCAAGCAGCCTGCGGTCCGCTTCGTTTTGCGCGAGCTCCAGCATCAGCGGCACGTTCGGCAAATCGGGATGCCGCGTCAGGCCGACCTGCACGAGAATGTGAATCTTCTTGTCGCGCAGCCAGTCGGGCTTGGTCGAATTCCACGCGGCCCAGGAATTGGAACCGCGGCCCTCCGTCTCGCCGCGCTCCATGGCGAGGTTCGCCTCGTTGCCGCCGGGATAGCCGGTGACGAGTTTGAACTTCGTGCCCGCCAGCGCGTTCATCAGCAAGGGATAGAGCGCGCCCGCCGTGCCCATGGGAGCGCCGACGACAAGCTCGCGTTTCTTCACATCTTCGATCGAAGTGACGCCGGAAGTGAACCAGGAGTTCACCACGTTCGGCGTCGAGGTCGTATTGCCGATCCAGAAGAGCTTGCGCGCGTCAAATTGCACGCCGGGCATTTGCATGGCCTGCGAGGCCATCATGTTGGCCATGATCATATGCACGACCGTGCCGTCGCGCGGCGCGATGTTCGCCACCCAGTTCGCCGCCTGAATGCCGCCGCCGCCGGGCATGTTCTTCGGCACGATAGTGGGGTTGCCGGGAATATGCTTGCTCATGTAGCGCGCGATCAGGCGTCCGCGATAGTCGTAATCGTTGCCGGCGGATGTGCCGACGATCAGGGCGATTTCCTTGCCCTTGTAGAAATCCGCGGCCGATTGCGCGAAAGCGGGCCCGACGATCGCGAGGCCGACAGCCCCCAACACGGCGCGGCGTGTCCTCAAGCGGCTCAGGTGTGACCTCACGCGCGTTCTCTCCCATGTTCCCCAGCGTTCCTCTTAGCCCGCCGTCGCCGTCTTTTCCAGCATGGCTTGATTGCGCGCGCGTCCTGCCCGACACTGCGCCCGCGCCGCCCAGGGCGCGGCAGGATCGGGCACGCGATCCCCGGAGGAAACCATGCGCAAACATCTCTTCGTCGCGGCGCTCGCCGCCGCGTTCGCCACGCTCGCGGGCGCGAGCCTCGCCCAGCCCTTCCAGATGCCGCCGGACAGCGAGCGCTGCCCTTCAAAATGGGGCGCGGGCGACGAGCGCGGCTCCGCCAACTGGGTGAAGCCCGAGACGATCCTGCGCGCAACGAAACTGATCAAGACCGGCGAGCTCTTTGAGATCGGCGATGTCCTCAGCGGCGACCCCAGACAGACCTTCATCAACGAGGGACGCCAGTACAATCTCTACACCAAGCCGGCGCTGGCGAAGCCCAACACGCGCACTGAAAACGAGGAGATCGTCACCACCGAGCTCGGGCAGATCGGCACGCAGGTCGACGCCTTCTCCCACCAGATGTGGAACGACGGATTCTACAATTGCTTCAAACAGGCGGATATCGCGACCCGCACCGGCTTCAAAAAACTCGGAGTGGAAAATTTCGGCACGTTGATGTCGCGCGGCGTGCTCATTGACGTCGCCGGCCTCAAGGGCGTCGACATCCTGGAACCAGGTTACGTCATCACGCCCGAGGATTTGCAGCAGGCGCTGGCGAAGCAAAATCTCAAGCTGCAGCCCGGCGACGTCGTGCTCATCAACACCGGCTTTGGCAAACTGCTCGGCAAGGACAATGTTAAATACGGCAAGGACTCGCCCGGCATCGGCCTTGCGGCGGGGCGCTGGTTGGCGGCGCAGGACCCGATGCTGATCGGCGCCGACAATTGTTGCGTCGAGGCGCGTCCCTCGGAGCCCGGCATGAGCCTGCCGATTCATTCGCTCATGCTGATTCAGCTCGGCGTCATTTTGCTGGAGAATCTCAAGCTGGACAAACTGGCCGCCGCGGGCGCTTATGAAACCGCCTTCATCATGCAGCCGCTAAAACTGCGCGGCGGAACGGGTTCGAACGTTGCTCCTGTGGCGATTCGCTGACCCCCCGCGGGAATTGGCGCGCGACGCCTCCTTGCCTCGGGCGGCGCACGCGCCTTAAATAGGGCGCCACGGAGATTGAATATGGCCGCCTCTCTCGCCGACGCCCCCAGCCTCGAAGCCCTGCGCGAAGCGCTGAATCCGCTTGAATTCGTGGCCGGCTGGAACAAGCACGAGCCCTCCCTCTGGAAGGAGCCG
>JANYDZ010000605.1 GCA_025363375.1 Hyphomicrobiales bacterium | reverse complement strand
GCCGGTGTCTGTACGGGTCATGACAGGAGCCTATGCGCAGCTTTCCTTTGATCTCGAGGAATGTTCGCGCGTGCATGGAGCCACCTTCTTCCAGACGCTGTGGCGCATTCTCGTGGCGCTCGCCTGGCCGTCCTTCGCGGTGGGCTGGGTGCTGACCTTCTTCATGATCATGCGCGAGTTGTCGGCGTCGATCCTGCTCTATTCCGTGGGCTCGGAGGTGCTGTCGGTGACGCTGATGAAGCTTTGGGCCAACGGCCTCGCCGAACAGGTGAGCGTCATCGGCCTCATGATGATGCTGCTGGTGATTCTCTTCCGCTGGGTGCAACTGCGCCTGCTGAAAAAGCACATAACCACGCTCTAGAATTTTTCGATCAACCCGGCGCGGGCCAGGAGCATGTTTGAATGACCACGATTTCGCTTGAAGCCGTCAGCAAGCATTTCGGCGCCCACGCCGCGGTCGACGGGGTGAACCTGGAAGTAAAAACCGGCGAATTCCTCACGCTGCTCGGCCCCTCCGGCTGCGGCAAAACGACGACCTTGCGCATGGTCGCGGGGCTTGAGCAAAACTCCGGCGGGCGCATTTCCATCGGCGAGCAGGTCGTCAGCGACGCCAACGAGAACTTTTTCATGCCGCCTGAGCGCCGGCGCCTCGGCATGGTGTTCCAGTCCTACGCCATCTGGCCGCACATGACCGTGTTCGACAATGTCGCCTATCCCCTGCGCATCCGCCGCCGCTCGGCCGCCGAGATCAAGGATCGGGTGATGAAGGCGCTTTCGCTGGTGGAAATGGACCCCTACGCGGAGCGTCCCGCGCCGGCGCTGTCGGGCGGACAACAGCAACGCGTCGCCATCGCCCGCGCTCTTGTGTTCGAGCCGCAGGTGTTGCTGCTCGACGAGCCGCTCTCCAACCTCGACGCGCGCTTGCGCACGCAAACCGGAGACGAATTCCGGGCGCTGCAAAAGCGCCTCGGCATCACCTCGCTCTACGTCACGCATGATCAAGGCGAGGCCATGGCGCTGTCGGACCGCGTCGTCGTCATGCACAGCGGCAAGATGCTGCAGATCGGTCCGCCGGAGGAAATCTACCGCCGGCCGAAGTCGCGCGTCGTCGCGGAGTTTTTCGGCTCGCCGAATGTGCTGGAGGCGCGGGTGGTCAACGCCGCGCGGGGCGAGAACGGGCTCGTGACGCTCGATGTCGAAGGCCCGGGCTGGAAAGGATCCGCGCGCGGAGAGGGAGACTACAAGCCCGGCGACAAGGTGGGAATCATGCTGCGCCCCGAGAACATGCACCTCATGGGCGACAGCGCCGCCAGCATGACCTGGCGCGGCGAAGTTGTGTCGTCGATCTTCCGCGGCGCGAGCCGGTCCGTTTCGGTGAAGACGGCGGCGGGGGCGCTCAGTCTCGACACGACTTCGTTCAATCCGCCGGAGGTGGGCGCGAATGTGACCGTCGCGGCGGATCAGATGGCCGCCTGGGTGGTGGGGTTGTGATGAGGAGCGCGGCGTAACTCATGATCCTCCCCCGCCCCGGCGCCATCGATTGCGACCTTCATCTGCCGTTGCCGCCGACGCGCGCGCTGCTGCCGCGCCTCAACGATTTCTGGCGCGAGCAGTTGACGACGCGCTACATCGACCGCACGAATTTTCAGTTGCAATCCTATCCCGTCAACTCGCCGATCGCGACGCGCGCCGACTGGGCCGCATCGCGGGAGGGCGAAACCCCGCTCGAGAAATTGCGCCGGGAGGCGCTTGATCCGTTCGGGACGCGCATCGCCGTCTGCTCGATGCTGCACGGCGCCATCGCGCTATTCAACGAGGACATGAACGCGGCGATTGTTTCCGCCGTGAACGATTTTGTCGCGGCCGAATGGCTCGACAGGGAGCCGCGCCTGCGCGGTTCGATCCTCGTCACCGGTCAGAGCGCCGCCCATTCCGTCGCCGAGATCGAGCGGCTTGCGCATGACAAACGCTTCGTGCAAGTGCTGCTGCCGGTGATGAGCGATTTTCTGCCGGGCAAGCGGCAGATGTGGCCGATCTACGCGGCGGCGCAGAAGCACGGCCTCGCCATTGGCCTGCACGCGGGCTCGACCTATCGCAATTCGCCGACGGGCTCTGGTTGGGGCTCCTACCAGGTCGAGGATTACATCGGCATGAGCACGGCGTTCGAGAACGCCATTGTCAGCTTCATCGCCGAGGGCGTTTTCAACGAGTTTCCGGATTTGCGCCTCGTGTGCCTTGAATCCGGCTTCACCTTCGTACCGACGCTGCTGTGGCGCATCAACAAGGAATGGCGCGGCGTAAGGGCGGAAGTGCCGTGGATCGACCGGCCGCCCGCCGAGATTGTGAAGGAGCGGGTGCGCTTCACTTTGCAACCCGTCGACGCGCCGCGCGACCCCAAGGCGCTAGCCAAGGTGATCGAGCACATGGGCAACGACGATTTTCTGCTGTTTTCGACGGATTATCCCCACGGCCATTTCGAGGGCGTCGATTGCCTGCCCGAAGGCTTGCCCGATTCACTGATCCGCAAGATATTGGTGGATAATCCACTAGCGGCCTATCCGCGACTGGCCCAAGAGCTGGCCCGTGAGGCCGCAGCCCTGGAGAAAGCCCGATGAACGCGCCGCTCCGTGAAACCAAGGCCGTGCAGAAGCTCATGATCGTGGATTGCGACATCCATCCGATCCAGCATTCGCCCAGGGACCTCTATCCCTGGCTGTCGAAGCGCTGGATCGAGCACTACGAGACTTTTGGTCCGCATGTGCGCGTTGGGCTCACGGGTTCGCAGGTATTCCCGCGCATGAGCTACGCGGGTCAGCGCGCCGACGCCTATCCCGCCAACGGCGGCCCTCCGGGCTGTGATCTCGATCTGATGATTTCCCAGCACCTCGATCCCATCGGCGTGGAAGCCGGCATGCTGGTGTCGCTCAGCAAGGGCGGAATGGAGGAGCGCAATCAGGATTTCGCCCAGGCGCTTTCGCACGCGGTCAACGATTGGCAGATGGAGGAATGGGTGCGCAAGGAGCCGCGCCTGAAAGCCGGCGTCGTTGTGCCGCAGGAGGACGCCGAATTCGCCGCGCGCGAGATAAAGCTGCGGGCGCGGGAACAGGCCTATCGCCAGATCATCATTTCGCCGCGCTCGATCGAGCCGCTTGGCAGGCGCCGTTACTGGCCGATTTACGCGGCGGCGCAGGAAGTCGGGCTTCCACTTGGTCTGCACCCCTCGGCCTTCAGCGGCGGGTCGCCTTCAACGGGCGGCGGCTGGCCCACCTATTACATGCAGGAGCATTACGGCTTTTCCACCGGCGTCGCCGGGAATATCGTCAGCCTGATTTTCGAGGGCGTGTTCGAACGCTTTCCCGGCATGAAAGTCGCGCTGATCGAGACGGGCTTCACCTGGATTCCCGCGCTCGGTTGGCGCATGGACAAGCAATGGGAGCGCATGCGCAAGGAAACGCCGCAGGTGAAGCGGCCGCCTTCCGAATATCTGCGCGAGCATTTCTGGTTCGCCACGCAGCCCATCGAGGAGCCCGACAATCCCGCCCATCTCGTCGATGTCATCGACTGGATCGGCTGGGACCGCATGCTGTTCTCGACGGATTATCCCCATTGGGATTACGACGATCCCCGCCATTGCATCCGGTTTCAAATGACGGACGCGCAACGCAACATGCTGTTCAGGGACAACGCCAAGGCGTTGTATCGGCTGTAATGACCAAACATGTTGTCGGAACCATCGACGAAGTCGCGCCCGGCATGAGCAAGCTCGTGGAAGTGAAGGGCCGCGAGATTGGCGTTTTCAATGTGAACGGTTCGTTCTACGCGCTCGCCAACCGTTGCCCGCATGGGGGAGGCTCGCTCTGCAAAGGCGTCGTCACGGGACTGGCGCTGTCCGACAGGCCGGGCGACTACAAGCTGGTGCGCATGGGCGAATTTTTGCGCTGCCCATGGCACGGCTGGGAATTCGAGATCAAGACCGGGCAATCATATTGCGATCCCAAATCGACGCGCGTGCGGCAATTCAACGTGTCGGTGGAAGCCGGCGAGGAGTTGGTGAAGGGGCCATATGTGGCGGAGTCGTTTGCGGTGGCGGTCGAGCGGAATTACATCGTCGTGGATTTGTGACGGCGCCGGCCATGACGCCCTCGTTCTTCGCGAGGCTGGCATCCCCGCTCTTCGGCCCGCGTGACGCGGCCGGCGGAGGCCTTGAGCAAAAGCGGCGTATCGACCAAGCCCTTGTTCGAGGAGGCGGAAAGGTCGTCGCGCGTGCTTCGACCAGTTCAGAGGACGGGGCGCGCGCGTCAAGCTCTCCGCGCGACTACTTATAAATCTCTTTCGCCAGCGCCAGATACGGCTCGATGCGCGAAAAGTCCTCGTCGACAAGAGGCTTCACATTCGCAAGCGGCTGCATGTCGGGCGCGATTGGCGTTTTCATATCGCCAATCACGACGCCGTGGCCGCTGTTGGCGTAAACGCCCTGAGCCTCGTCCGAAAGATAGAAATCCGCCAACAGACGCGCCGCGTTGGGATGCGGACAATTGCGCAGGATCGACACGCAATAGGAGCCGTAGGTGACGCCTTCTTGCGGCACGACGTATTTCACCGGCAAACCTTTCAACGGCGCGGCCTGCGAGAAAATCAACGGCAGGTAAACCGCGAATTCGCCGCGCGTCACGCGCCGCACCGCCTCGCCGTAATCCCTGGAGAACACGGGCTCCTGCCTGGTCAGCTTTTCGTGATACCCGCGTCCGAATTTGTCGCTCGTCATGTGGAACCACACGCGTCCGCCGCCGGTCGTGCGGGGATCGTCGACGAGGATTTTGCCCTTTCATTTGGGGTCGAGCAAATCGAGCCAACCCGCCGGTTCCTCGCCGGGCCGCACCACGGCGGTGTTGACGAGCAAGCCATAGTTGATCGTGAAGATGGGAACCTGCCGCTCATCCGCGCGCGCCGCGTATTCAGGCTTGAGCCGCGCCGCGCTTGGCAGGCCGCCGTGCGGCTCCACAATCTTGTCCGCTTCGGACATGATCATTGTCGTCGAAGACGCATTGTGCTGGACGTCGCCGAGAAAGCGCCCGGTCATCTGCTCCACCCGCATGCGCTCGCGCAGCTCAGGCCCGCGCGCCATGAAATTCTCGACCTTGATCCCGTATCTGGCTTCAAAGGCTTTGGTGATCGGTTCATGCGTCAGCGGCGACACATAGGCGGAATAGACGATGACCTTGCCCTCGCGCCTGGCGGCGGCGATCAGCGCCTCGCGGTCGCCCGTTTGCGCGAACGCGCCCGGCGGGGAGGCTATCGCGGGCGCGGCGAGCGCCAGTCCCCGCGAAAAATCGCGGCGCGTAAACATGGCGGCCGTCGCTCGCCTCACTTGTAAATTTCTTTCGCCAGCGCAAGGAAGGAATCGTAGCGCGTGCCGTCCTCCTCGACCAGCGGTTTGACCGCCGCGAAAGGCGCCATGTCGGGCGAAAGTTTTACCGAGAGGTCCTTCACGACAATGCCGTGCCCGCTCTCGGCGTAGATCGCCTGGACTTCATCGGACAAATAAAAATCAGACAGCAACCGCGCGGCGTTGGGATGCGGCGCGTTCTTCAGCGCCGATGTCGAATAGGAGCCATAGGTCACGCCATCCTCCGGAATGACCGCGCGCACCGGAAGGCCTTTGAG
>JANYDZ010000560.1 GCA_025363375.1 Hyphomicrobiales bacterium | reverse complement strand
GTCAAAGGTTTGTCCTGAGGCTGGCGCGCGCTGTTCATAGGCGGTGGCGGTCGGCGCGCCAATGGGGCGGCGCGACGGGCAAGCTTTGCCGCCATGCATTTTCGATGTATCTAGGTGGATATAGCGCCTCGAGTTCCCGGTTCCCGTGTCCTTCACCCCCGATGAGTCCACCGCCATCTGGCTGAGCCTGCGCATTGCGCTGGCGGCGACGCTGGCGTCGTTGCCGCCGGCCATCCTCGCCGCCCATGTGTTGGCGCGTCGGGAATTCTGGGGCAAGTCGCTGCTCAACGGGATCATCCACCTGCCGCTGGTGTTGCCGCCTGTTGTGACGGGGTATCTGCTGCTGCTGTGGTTCGGCCGGCGCGGATTGTTCGGCGAATTCTTCGAGTCGTGCTGCGGAATCGTGTTTTCGTTTCGCTGGACGGGCGCGGCGCTGGCCGCCGCTGTCATGGCGTTCCCGTTGGTGGTGCGGGCCATCAGGCTTTCGATGGAGGCGGTCGATCCCAAGCTTGAAGAGGCGGCTTCCACCCTCGGCGCTTCGCCCGCCATGGTGTTCGCCACCGTCACCTTGCCGCTGGCTCTGCCCGGCATTTTTGCGGGGGCGATTCTCGGGTTCGCCAAGGCGCTTGGCGAATTTGGCGCTACTATTACTTTCGTTTCGAACATCCCCGGCGAGACCCGGACCATCGCGACCGCCATTTACACCAGCACGCAGACCCCGTCGGGCGACGCGGCAGCCATGCGGCTCACGCTTGTCGCGATTGTCATCGCGATGGCGGCGTTGCTGTTGTCGGAACTCTGCGCGCGGCGCGTGTCGGGCAAGGCGACGGACCTGTGAGCGTGTTTCTCGACATCAGGCACCGCGTCGGCGAATTCGATCTTAATGTGTCGCTGACGCTTGAGGGGCCAATCTCGGCGTTGTTCGGACCCTCCGGCGCCGGCAAGTCGACGCTGCTTAACATTCTCGCGGGATTGTCGCGGCCGCAAGGCGGGCGGCTCGCGGTGAACGGCGACGTATGGTTTGATTCCGCCGCGCGCATTTTCACGCCGCCGCACAAGCGCCGTATTGGCTATGTGTTTCAGGAAGGGCGGCTGTTTCCACACCTGAACGTGAAGCAGAACCTCAATTACGGCCGTTGGTTCGCGGGCAGGACGCCGCGGCAGGTCCCGTTTGACGAGGTCGTCGCGCTGCTGGGCATTGAACCTTTGCTGACGCGGCGCCCGCGGCGTCTTTCCGGCGGCGAGCAGCAACGCGTCGCTATCGGCCGGGCCCTGCTGATGTCGCCGCGCCTGATCCTGATGGACGAACCGCTCGCCGCGCTGGACGCGGCGCGGCGCGCTGATATTCTGCCCTATATCGAAAAACTGCGCGACCGCTTTGCGATACCGATCGTCTACGTGAGCCACGCGATCGACGAAGTGGAGCGCATCGCCGACGAGATCGTGACGATCGAGGGCGGACGCGTGAAAGACGTGAGAGCTGTGAGCCCCGCCCATCGCGCGGTTGTATGGTGAAAGATCGCGGAACGCCGCGTGATTGATCGCCGCTCCTGCGTGATTTCCATGGTTTCGGCGCTTTCGGCGCGCCTGATTGTTCCCTTTACGCCCGGCGGCGCCAACGACGTCATCGGGCGCGACGAAAATGCGCCTGCTGGGTCAATCCCCGCACCACGCCAATGGGCCAAGTCGTGAATAAGAACGAAGTCGGACCTGGAAAACAATCGACGTCGAGTTCGCAGCATGTCTGGATATTGCAGCGCAAAACGGACAAAGAATTCTCTTTGGAGCATTTATCCCAAAAAATGCTCTCAAAACAGATCGAAATATTCCCGCTGCTCCCACTCGCTCACCTCGGCGTTGAAGCGCGCCAATTCCGCGCGTTTGATGGCGAGGAAGTAGTCGATGAAGCCGTCGCCAAAGCCGGCGCGGAAAAACGGGTCTGAGGCGAGGGCGGCAACGGCTTCGTCAATCGTCGTCGCCAACATAGGCGCCTTTGTCTCGTAGGGCGCGTCGGCGTCGGGACCCGGGTCGCGCTTGTGGTCGAGGCCGTCGAGGCCGCTGAGAATTTGCGCGGCCATGTAGATATAAGGATTTGCGGCGGGCTCGCCGACGCGGTTTTCGAGCCGCGTCGCGGGATCTCCCGGCGCGCCGATGGCGCGGATCATCACGCCACGGTTGTCCTTGCCCCAGATGGCGCGGTCAGGCGCCAGCGAATTGGCGCGATAGCGCCGATAGCCGTTGATGGTGGGCGTGGTGAAAAGGCTTGCCTCGCGGGCATGGGCGAGCAAGCCGCCCAGCCAATGCCTGGCGATGTCCGTAAACATCCCGCCGCCCTCGGGCGCCATAAACGCGTTGGCCCCGTCCTTGGTGCGCAGCGATTGATGCAAATGCCAGCCCGACGACATGACGTTGGGGATTTTCGGCCTGCACATAAAGGTCGCGTGCAGGCCGTTGCGACGGGCGCTTTGTTTGACGGCGGAGCGCAACAACACCATGAGATCGGCGGCGGCGATTCCCGCGCGCGGCTCGAAGGTCATTTCCACCTGACTCGGGCCCATCTCGACCTCGACCGAACGCAGGGGCAAGCCCAGCGCCTGCAGATCACGGCGAATAAGTTCGACGGCGGGATCCATCTGATCGAAGCGCTGTTCGGTGAGATATTGATAACCTTGAGAGAGAAGCGCGACCTCCGGCGGATTGCCGGGCTGTCCGGCGTCCGTGGGCGCGAGTCTGGGATCTTTCAAATTGAAAAGATGAAACTCGACTTCGAGGCCCGCGAGAAATTCATAACCGCGCCCGGCGAGTTTTTCGACGATGCCGCGATAGAGATGCCGCGTGGAAAATGGAAAGGGCCGGCCGTCCGGAAAATAGAGATCGCAGAGCGCCCAACCGGTTTTACGCGCCCACGGCAGCACGTGGAACGTCGTGGGATCGGCGATCATCACGAGGTCGGCGGCGCCCTGCAACTCCTTCATGCCGAAACCGCCGCCAGCGGTGAAAACGGGAAAGGCCGTGCGGTGCGAAGTGTCTTTCAGCAACATGGTGGAGGTCAGCGCGACGCCGCTTTGCATGGCTTTTGGCGCGCCCGCCGCAACCAGGGTTTTGCCGCGCAAGATTCCATGCGCGTCGGCGCAAGAAAAGCGCACGACTTCGAGGTCTTCCGCCTCGACCCGGCGCGCCACTTCACGCGCCGCGTCGTGCTGGGCGGGCGTCCAGAGATTGTGCTTTTCGACGAAGGTCATGAGCTATTCCGCCGCCAGCGGCGGTTGCGACGGCCATGGCGCCGCGGCGCGGCGTTCGGCGTCGAGCATTTTCCAGAATTGTTCCGCTTCAATGCCGCGCGCGAGACCGTCGACGGCGACTGGGCCGCGCAACGTCCGGGCGCGCGTCTCGCTCAACGCCATGAGCGGCTTTTTGCCGGCCTGAACGTTTTCGATTTCCGCGCGCAACATGCGCCGATAGGCGGAGATCGCCTTGTCCGACTGGCCCAGATGTTCGCGCGTGCGGTCCTGAATACGCCCCTGCGATTCAATCGCCCATTGGTCGTGGGCGTTCACGTCATAGCCCATGCCGGTATAGGTGGAACGTTTCTGTTCATCGGGATCGTAGCCGTAGTTGTTGTCGCGGTTTCGCTTCGAACGGTAGTCGGGCAAATCATATTGCGCGAGGCGTTGCGCGCGCATGGCGCGTTTGTCGACGGGACCGGTAAAGCTGGTGAAAATGGCGAACCAGTAATTGTTCACGTCGTCCACCGGCGCATGCCATTGCGAAATCGTCATTTCCGCGGAAAGCGGAATGACGAAGGCGTTGGGGAAAGCGATGTTCGTGACGCGCACGTGCTTCAACGAAGGATCGATCTCGCGCGTCGCGACGATGCGCAGGCCGTAGTCGGTTTCCTCGACATCGATGCGCGGGCGGCCATATTCACGCAGCACCTTGGTGATTGGCATGTTGGAATTGGCGGATGCGCCGCGGAACGGTTTGCCATAGCCGGCGTTGGGGTCGTCGTCCTCGGCGTAGCGGTGCAGATAGGAGGCGTGGGCCGGGTCCATGCCAACTTCGAGAGCTTGCAGCCAGTTGGATTCCACTAGCCCCTTGAACGCGAATGTGTGTGTATCGGGCGCAATGAAACAGTCGAAATGCGGAAAGGCCGGCGCCTCGCCATCGCCGAGATAAGCAAAGACGATGCCGGCGCGCGCCTGCACGGGATAGGACCTCTGGCGAATATTCCGGCAGAGCTTGCCGCCTTCGGGTTCGGCGGGAGTCTCCAGACATTTGCCCTCGACATCGAAAAGCCAGCCGTGAAAGGCGCAGCGGATGCCGCCGTCTTCAAGGCGCCCATAGGCGAGGTCGGCGTTGCGATGCGGGCAATCCCTGTCGATCAGGCCGAGGCGGCCGGCCGCGTCGCGGAAAAGGACGAGATCGCGGCCGAGAAGTTTGAGCGCCTTGAGCGGACGCGGGCCCTCAAGCTCATCGAGCAGCGCGGCGGGTTGCCAGTGGGACGCCAGCAGCTTGCCGGCGGGCGCGTTGTTTTCGACGCGGGTGAGAAGGCGGTTCTGGTCTTCGCTCAACATGGCCCGGGACCTTTTATTCCAATGTGTTTATCTTGACGCTTGAACGGGCCGCCCGCAAGCGCGAGATCATCATGACCGATATGTCGGAGCCAAATCTCCCCCTCGCCGGCGTCCGCGTCGTTGAATTCACGCATATGGTCATGGGCCCCACCTGCGGGCTGATCCTGGGCGACCTCGGGGCGGAAGTGATCAAGGTTGAGCCTTTGCGCGGCGATTCCTCGCGCAGGCTGACAGGCTCGGGCGCGGGATTTTTTGCGATGACAAGCCGCAACAAGAAAAGTCTCGCCGTCGACGTTCATGATCCGCGGGGGCGCGAGATTGTATTGAAACTCGTCGCGGGCGCGGATGTGTTCAGCGAGAATTTCAAGGCGGGCGCGATGGAGAAGCTCGGCTTCGACAAGGCGACGCTGACAAAACTCAATCCTCGCCTGATCTATGTGTCGCACAAGGGCTTTTTGCCCGGGCCCTACGAGAACCGCACGGCGCTCGACGAGGTCGTGCAGATGATGGGCGGGCTCGCCTATATGACGGGGCCGGAAGGACGCCCCT
>JANYDZ010000443.1 GCA_025363375.1 Hyphomicrobiales bacterium | reverse complement strand
GGAAACTCCAATCGGTGGAGGAATATCACCGGCAGCGGCGTGCTGGTGAATGTGCGAAAACCTGGCGCGCTTACCTTTCGACGCAAGCCGCCGACGGCAAGCCCGCCATCAACGCGCGCGACCGCATCGGCAAGGGGCCCTGGCAGAATTTCAAGGGCGCGGCGATCGCGACCAGCGTCGACGACCTGCATGGCCCCGGCAACAAGATGGGCATGGAAGTCTCGCTCACCGAACGCGGCCAGCGTCTTCCCGGCGTCGGCTGGGCGCCGAACGTGCACGACGTGCTGACCGGCTCGACCATGGAAGGCCGCGCCTTTCCCGCCGGCGACGACCGCACCTGCGGCAACTGGACCAGCGGCACGAAGGGCTCGGCCATGCTCGGCCATATCGACAGGACGGGCCTCACCGACACCGTTGAAGCCAAGTCCTGGAACGCCGCGCATCCCTCGCGCGGCGCGGAAGGCGGCTGCAGCCAGCGCGACCTGATCAGCACGGGCGGCGCTGGATTGCTGTACTGCTTCGCGTCGAACTGAGACGGCGCCGGCAAGCTTAGTCCCTCCCCTCGCCGTTCCCGACGGCGAGGGGAGGCTGCAAGTTTGATCCGCTGCGCCTACTCGCTCCAGTTCACGATCGGCGCGAACAAAGCGTCGATGTCGGGCGCCTTCGCCAGAAAATGCTGCTCGACAAGATAGGACATGAACGCTTCGAGAATTTTGCGGTTCGCCGCAAGCCCGTAGGGCCAGGGATTGTCGCCCATCAACGAATCCATTTCGGCGATCTCTTCATAGAGCCAGGGCAGCATGGTTTTCTGCGCGCCGGAAAAGCGCATCTGCTTCATCGCCCATTTCTTCGATTCCTCGCACGCCTTGTAGAGGCTCTCGGCGACCCAGGGCTGCTCGCGATGCAGCTCCTCGCGCATGACGAGGGTATGCATGATCGGATGAAACCCGGTGCGTTGAAAGTACTCCTTTTCACGCGCGCGATAGTCCGCAAACAGCCGCCCGACATTCTTGCCGCGGTCGAGCGCGCCGGGCCGCCGCGCGCCGAAATAGGCGTCGATCTCACCGGATTCAAGCATGTCGTTGAGCGTACGGTCGCCCGCAATCAATTCGAGCTTCAGCGGACCCGTCGGGCGCAAATCCATCTCATGATCAGGCGCGCGCGGTTCGTTGACCCCGCCCTCGACCCAAACCACGCCATCGAGATCCACGTTGTATTCATGCCGCAGGATGCCGCGCACCCACACGCCCGCCGTCTGCCTGTATTCCTGCACGCCGACGCGCTTGCCCGCGAGGTCGCGCGGCTCGCGTATGCCCGCGTTCCTGTTGATGAAGAGATAGCCGTGGCGAAACACGCGGGAGGGAAACACGGGAATGGCGACAAACGGAAAGTCCCCGCGCGCGCGCATGATTGAATAATGCGCCAACGACATTTCCGCGATGTCGAACGAGCGCGTCTTGATCATCCGCGCGAAAATCTCCGGCGGCGATTGAATCGCGAGATAGCGCAGCGCGATTCCCTCGGGCCGCACAAGTCCCTGCGCCAGCGCCTCCATGCGGTCATAAGGCCCGCAGGCCATGGTAAGGGGAAACCGGGTCATTTTGTCCTCCCATGCGCGTTGCGCGCATTCACGCTTGCCAATGGCAAAAGCCAAAACGCTTCCCGCTGGTTTTAGGCCACGCCGGATCAATGCGTCCACCGGCTTCCAATTTTGAAGAATGGACGCGCCGGAAAATCCGAAATCGCACGCCCATAAATGCCTTCCAATCCGCTCGGACCTATGCTCAACTCGCCCTCGACTGCGCCGCCGCGCAAAAATAATTTTCAAGGAGGGGAGCCAAACCATGGCCATAACGCTCAATATCAACAACGCGTCCCACATTGTGGACATTGAACCGGAAACGCCGCTGCTCTGGGTGCTGCGCGATTCCATCGGCCTCACCGGCACCAAATACGGCTGCGGCATCGCGAGCTGCGGCGCCTGCACCATTCACATCGACGGCCAGCCCGTGCGCGCCTGCCAGACGCCCGCCGCCGCCGCCGTCGGCAAGCAGGTCACCACCATCGAGGGCCTGTCGAAGGACAAGAGCCATCCTGTGCAGCAGGCCTGGATCGAGGTCGGCGTGCCTCAATGCGGCTATTGCCAATCGGGACAGATCATGTCCGCCGTGGCGCTGCTCGCCAAACGCAAAAGCCCCAGCGATTCGGAGATCGACGCCGCCATGTCCGGCAACATCTGCCGCTGCGGCACCTATCAACGCATCCGCGCCGGCGTGCACCGCGCCGCCAAAATAGCCAACAGCTGAGGAGGGGCACGCACATGACGAAAAAGAATCTCTCGCGCCGCGCCTTTATCAAATCTTCCGCCGCGGCTACGGGCGGCCTGACTGCCCCTGGCGAATTCACCCCGCCGGCCTCTCTGGGCGTCCCCGGCTTGCAGACCGCGGTCGCGGACCCGCTGGCCCGCGCTCCGGAAACCGGGACGCTGGCCGCCGCCACCGCCAACCCGAACTTCTTCGGCGACCTCATCGGCGTCTCGGCGAACCGGCGACTGGCCGGGGTACCAATCCGAATCCCCGTCGCCCCGAGGTACAACGGCCTCAAGG
>JANYDZ010000415.1 GCA_025363375.1 Hyphomicrobiales bacterium | reverse complement strand
GTTCCGGCGGCGTTTCCCTATTCGCCCGGGTTCATGTTTTTCGGCCATGTCGTGGCTTCGACTTTTCTGGCGCTCGCGGGCGCGAGCCTTGTGCTGGCGGCGCGCGGCGGGCTGAACCGGCGCGCGTTCTGCAAGCGGCTTGCGACGATCGCCGCGGCGGCTGCGGCGGTCAGCGCGGCGACATACTATCTATTTCCCGACAGCTTCATCTTCTTCGGCATTCTGCACTGCATCGCGGTCGCGAGCCTTGTCGCGCTGGCGTTTCTGCGCGCGCCGCTCTGGCTAGTGACGGCAGTCGCCGCCGCCGTCGTCGCGCTGCCGTTCTTCTACGCGTCTTCGTTTTTCGATCCGCCGTGGTTCTGGTGGACGGGGCTCGGCGAATTCGAACCGCGCAGCAACGACTGGCGCGCGTTTTTTCCCTGGGCTGGATTCGCGCTGGCGGGCGTCGCGCTCATGCGCGCCGCGCTGGCGCGTGGCTGGACGCGGCGACTTGCGCTTTGGCGCGCGGACAATCGCGCGGCGCGCGCGCTCACATGGGGCGGGCGGCATTCGTTGCTGGTCTATCTCGCGCATCAGCCGTTGTTTTTCGGGCTCGTCTACGTCGCGAGCGTTTTCAGCGCGCCGGCGGAGGAGGCGAATTATCTGCGCAGTTGCGAGACGCAATGCGTGATCGCCGGCGGCGACGCGCCCTTCTGCGCGCGCGCCTGCGGTTGTTTCGCGGCGAAGCTGAAACAGGAGAACCTGTGGCGGCAGGCGATGCGAGGATCGTTGAGCCCGGCGGAGAACGAGACGTTTGTCGCGCTCAGCCGCGTCTGCGCGCGGGAGGCGGAGCAGTAGGGAGCGCCGCTACTTCGGCGGCGCGTGCGCCGGCAGGATCGAGCCTTCGGCCTCGCCGAAGCCAATGCGGTAGCCCTCGCCCTGCGCGTGGCCGCGGAACATCAGACTGTCGCCATCCTCGAGGAAGGTTCGCTTCTCGCCGTTGGGAAGTTCAAGCGGGTTGGAGCCGCCCCACGACATTTCGAGCAGGCTGCCGAGTTCGCCGCGCGTGTCGCCGCTGATCGTGCCGGACCCAAGGAGATCGCCGACATTCATGGCGCATCCCGTGCAGCCGTGGTGCATCAGCTGCTGCACGCTCGACCAGTACATATATTTGAAATTGGTTTGGCTGACGCGCGCGTATTCGCTCATCGACTTCGTCTTCAGCAGAATGTCGAGCGCGATGTCGTAGTTGCGCTTCGGCGACTGGCGCAGATAGGGGAAGGGCGCCGGGTCTTGCGCCGGCCCTTCGACGCGGAAGGGCTCCAGCGCCTCGGCGGGCACGATCCACGGCGAGATTGTCGTGGCGAAGGCCTTCGCCAGAAACGGGCCGAGCGGCTGGTATTCCCACGCCTGAATGTCGCGCGCGCTCCAGTCGTTGAGCAGCGTGAAGCCGAAGATCATGCGCTCCGCGTCGGCCTCGGCGATCATGTCGCCCATGTGCGAGCGGCCGCCGAGCACGACGCCCATTTCCAGCTCGCAATCGAGATTGGCGCAGGGGCCGAACAGCGGTTGCTCGACGTTGCGCGGCTTGCGCTGGCCCAATGGCCGGCGGATTTCCGTGCCGCTGACCACCACCGTGCTGGCGCGGCTGTTGTAGCCGATGGGCATGGAGAGCCAGTTGGGCGCCAGCGTCGATTCATTGCCGCGAATGATCTTGCCGGCGTTGCCGGCGTGCTGCTTCGAGGAAAAGAAATCCGTGAAGGCGAGCACCGCGAAGGGCATGTGCATGCGCGCCTGCGCGCGGGGCACAAGCGCCAGTTTGCGCAAAGCCGCGTCGTCGCGCAGAATCGGCGTGTCCGCGCGCAAAAGCTCGCTGACGCGCGCGCGCGTCGACTTCCAGACGGCGGGGCCGAGCGCCATGTAGGCGTTGAGTCCGTCCTCGTTGAAAACCGTGTCGGTTTCGCCGGCCGGACGCGTCAGTCCCGTCGCCTCGATCACTTCGAGATCGAGCACGAAATCGCCGATGGCGACGCAGGCGCGGCGATGCGGATCGGCGTCGGTCGAAAAAATCCCGTAAGGGAGATTCTGGATGGGGAAATCGCTGTCGGGCGCGACCGCGATGAACGAGCGCAAGGCGGGATCGTTGGGCGGCATGCGTCTAGCCTTTCGCCTCGCGGCGCTTCACGCGGCGCGCGAGATAATTGAAGTTTACCGCGAACTGATCGGGCCGCGAAATGTCGTGTTGCAGCTTGCGCACGTCCTCCTCGGGGAATTCCGGCGCGCATTCTCCGGCGGCTTCGGCGATCAACTGAACCTGAGCGGCGTTCTCCAGCATGATGATTCCGATGACGGCTTCCTCGATCGAGTCGCCGCAAACCACGACGCCGTGGTTCTTCAAGATCACGGCGCGATGGGGGCCGAGCGCTTTTGCGACGCCGCGGCCCATGTCATGGGTGCGGATGAGGTTGATCGTGTCGGTGTAGACGCCGAGCGCCTTGTAAAACAGCGCGCTCGGCTGACTGAGCGCGCGCAGGGGGCGGCCGGTGGCGGC
>JANYDZ010000395.1 GCA_025363375.1 Hyphomicrobiales bacterium | reverse complement strand
TGCCGCCGCCGCCCGTTCCCAGCATCAACAATTGTTTTTCGTCCGGCGTGCGCGCCAGTTCGATCGCGGTGGGAATTTCCGCGAGTTCGCGGTCGCGCTCCAAAGCATATTGGACCAGCGGATTGATCAGCCGCCCGGCGATCCATTCGGGATGGGTCGTCTTGAGCGAGGCCCAGTCGCCATAGGCGCCCTCGGTCTCGCCGCGCTCCATGGCGAGCTGCATGCTGGCGGTGCTGGAATAGGCGGGGATCAGCTTCAGCTTCGTGCCGACGATGGCGTTGAGCAACGCCGGCATCTGATACGCGTTGCCGCCGGCAGGGCCTGCGGCAATGGGGACCTCCAGACTCATGGCGTCGGCGATGACGCGCACTTTCGACGTATGCCAGGTCATGGTCACGTTCACGACAGTGGCGATGCGGCCGATCCAGTTGAAATCGCTGGATCGATAGCGCACGCCGACAACGCCAAGAAGTTCGGCGAGCGGCGCGGCGTCGGCGATCATGCCTAAAGCGGTTCCGTCGCGGGGCGCCGCGTTAAAAAGATGGTTGGCGAGCAGCAGGCCGGCGCCGCCATTCATGTTCTGCACGACGACATTGGGCAGGCCCGGCAGATGGCGGCCCAGATGGCGTCCCACAAGCCTGCCGTGCAAATCGTAGCCGCTGCCCGCGTTGCCGGGGCCGATGAACAGATGCACCGTTTTGCCGCGAAAATATTGCGCTTGCGCGGATGCGCCGAACGACGGCGGCGCCAAAGCAATCGCCGCGCCGAGCAACCAGGCCCTGGTTGGCGCCTTAGCCAGACATGATCTCCATCATTTTTTCCACCGGCCGGCAAACGCGCGCGCCCTTGTCCGTCACGAGGATGGGACGCTCGATGAGAATCGGGTGTTTGTCGATGGCGTCGAGAATGGCTTCGTCGCTCAACTCGGGATTGCCAAGGCCAAGCTCGTCGTGGAGCGGATTCTTGCGACGCAGAATGTCGCGCGGCTTCATGTTGAGTTGCTTCAGCAGGGCTTTCAACTCCCGCCGCGACGGCGGCGTTTTCAAATATTCGATTACGTGCGGCTTGTGTCCGGCGTCTTGCAGCGCGGCCAAAACCTTTCTCGATGTCCCGCAGGCGGGATTATGATAGATCTTGATGGTCATAGCCGTTCCTTGCGTTCGCCCTTGGGAATTGATGTTTGGGCCCGGACCGGGGCATGTTAAACAAATTCATAATTTGTGAAACCATTCAGCCGCAGCTCGTATAGAATCGCGCGATTCGCGCCGCCGCCGCGGCAAGGCATCGCTTCTCGGGGTATGTGGTCCATGACCAGAAAATATTTTGGCACCGACGGAATACGCGGCAAGGCCAACGGCGTCATCACGCCGGAACTGGCGTTGAAGGTCGGTCAGGCGGCGGGGCTGGCGTTTCAGCGGGGCGAGCATCGCCATCGCGTGGTGATCGGCAAGGATACGCGTCTCTCGGGCTACATGATAGAATACGCAATGGTGGCGGGCTTTACGTCGGTTGGCATGGACGTGCTGCTGCTGGGCCCCATCCCGACTCCGGCGGTGGCGATGCTGACGCGCTCGATGCGCGCCGATCTCGGCGTCATGATCTCCGCCTCGCACAACGCCTTTGAGGACAATGGCATCAAGCTGTTTGGCCCCGACGCCTACAAGCTTTCCGACGATATTGAGCGGGAGATCGAGGCTCTGCTCGACATCGACCTGTCGCCTCGGCTGGCGAAGTCGCGCGATCTGGGTCGGGCCAAGCGCGTCGAGAGCGTGCATGCGCGCTATATCGAGTTCGCCAAGCGCACCTTGCCGCGCAATCTGTCGCTCGAAGGGCTGCGCATTGTGCTCGATTGCGCCAATGGCGCGGCCTACAAGGCGGCGCCCGAGGCGCTTTGGGAGCTGGGGGCGGAAGTCTTCACAATCGGCGACGAACCCGACGGGTTCAATATCAATCACGAAGTCGGCTCGACGTCGCCCGAAAGGGTGGTTCACAAGGTGCGCGAGATGCGCGCCGACATCGGCATCGCGCTCGATGGAGACGCCGATCGCGTGCTGGTCGTGGATGAGCGCGGCCAGATGATCGACGGGGACCAGTTGATGGGCGTCATCGCCCAAAGCTGGAAGGAAGACGGCCGGTTGTCAAAGCCGGGCATTGTCGCGACAGTCATGTCGAATCTGGGACTTGAGCGCTTCCTTGCTTCCATCGGTCTTGACATGCCGCGCACCCAGGTCGGCGACCGCTATGTGCTCGAGCACATGCGCGAGCATGGATACAATGTCGGCGGCGAGCAATCCGGTCATGTGATTTTGTCGGATTATTCGACAACCGGCGACGGGCTGGTTTCCGCCTTGCAATTGCTGGCGGTTGTGCAGCGCCTTGGACGTCCCGTCAGCGAGGTTTGCCACGTCTTTGATCCGGTCCCGCAAATTCTGAAGAACGTGCGTTACTCCGGCGGCAATCCGCTGGCGGGCGAGGCGGTGAAGAAGGCCGTCGCGGATGGGCAGGCGCAGCTTGGGAAGGGCGGGCGCCTGGTGATTCGGCCTTCGGGAACCGAGCCGTTGATCCGAGTTATGGCCGAAGGCGACGACCGCAAGCTGGTGAACGAGGTGGTTGACGATATCTGCGCCGCCGTGCGGGGAAATACGACGATTCTGGCGGCGGAATAACGTGGCCGGACACTACGACCGGCGCCTGATTAACGTTAAACGTTAGGGTTAAGGGCTCTTTAAGGTATTTGCGGCAAATTTCCTTCGTTCTTACTCGCGTGGGCCAGTTCGCGCCCTGCACAACGAAGGGATTATCCTCATGGGCAAAATCAGAGCCCTCACCATCGCGGGTGCGCTCGCCTTTGCCCCGCAATTTGCCCAGGCCGCCGACATGCTGCCGCCCCCGCCCATGCCGGAACCCCCGATGCTGCGCGGCACTGTCTCCCCGGAGTTTTCCGGCTGGTATCTGCGCGGCGACGTCGGCGTCTCAGCGAACCAATTGCATTCAACGTCCTCCGACTTTCTGGTGCCGCCAACGCCGCCCGGGTTTCGATACGACAGCTCCAATCTCGGCGGTTCCGCGTTCATGGGCATCGGCGCCGGCTATCAGTTCAACAACTGGTTCCGCGCCGACATGACGGCCGAATATCGCACCGCGGCGAACTATCACGCCGTTGCGAGCTACAATGGCGCCGCCTTCGTTCCGAATCCCTGCGGCGGTCTTGGCCGCTGCCCGGATGTTTATACCGGCTCCATCTCAAGCGCCGTGTTCTTGGCCAATGGCTACGTCGATCTCGGCACATGGTCGGGCATTACTCCCTACATCGGCGCCGGCGTCGGTCTCGCCAACGTCAGGTCCGGTCTGTTCGTCGATCACAGCATCGGCAATACCGGCGGCGGCTACAGCCTTGGCGCCAGCAAGACGAACTTCGCCTGGGCCGGCATGGCCGGTCTGAGCTATACCGTGTCGCCGAACCTGAAGCTGGACATGGGCTATCGCTACCTGAGCCTCGGCAATGGGACCAGCGGCCCGATCATCTGTCAGCCGGCGGGCGTCGTGGGTTGCCCGCAGGAAGTGCAGAAGTTCAAGATCGCTTCGCATGACTTCAAATTAGGCATGCGCTGGATGATCAGCGATTCGCCGGCGCCCGTCTACGCTCCTGCGCCGCAATACGCTCCGGCGCCGCTGATGCGCAAATACTGAGGGCGGACTCTTTCGCAACTATTGAACGGCGCGGGCTTCGGTCCGCGCCGTTTTTCGTTGGTTCCGGGTCGCGAGCGTGTTGAGACGGGATGAATTTTCCGCGCCCTGGCGGGAAAATTCTCGATCATGGTTAAGCAGCGATTAAGCAATCGCTGCCATGCTTTCCTTCAGTGGAATCGGCGCCTTGTGGGAGCATATGATGAGCAGGTTCGGAGTTCTGGGGGCGGCGGCTTTGATCGTGGCGCTGCTCGGAGGCGGCGGGCAGGCGGCGGACATGGCGGGCGCGCCTTTTGGCGGGCAACAGGAAATGACCTTGCCGCAATCGGAATTCGGAACGGGATGGTATTTGCGCGGCAGCGTCGGCTACGCGAAAGACCAGACGCCGCAGTTAAGCGCGGATGTGGCCGCGGGGCTGCGCAATTTCGGCGTCAATGGCGAGCTTGGCGTCGGCTATCAGATCAACAACTGGTTCCGTATGGATGCGACCGTCGGCTTCAAAAAAGCCGTCAATATCAATCAAGTCGGAGCGATTGTGACCTGCCCATACGCGCTGACGGGCCTGAGCGACCCGGCCGGCGTTCAACTTGGCTATCTCTGGGACCCGGCGCGGGAAACCTGCGCGCCGAATCAAGCGGCAAAACTGTCGCAGACGAATTACATGGTGAATGGCTACGTCGATCTAGGTTCCTGGTCCGGGGTCACGCCGTATATCGGCGCGGGCGTTGGTCTGGCCTCGCTTCGCTCGCAAACCAAACTGAACTACCTTAAAACCTCGGATGGCAGCGTTTATCAGGCGGATTTGACGCCGATTGGAACTTTCCCTCACCTGTGGCTCGATTCTTTCGGGCGCCTGATCAATCCTCAACCAGGCGTCGCGTTCGCCAAACAGAACTGGAGCCGTCTGGTTTCGAAAACGACGTCGAACTTTGCGTTCGCGTTCATGGGCGGCGTCGCCATCAACGTCGCCGACCACACCAAGCTCGACATCGGCTACCGCTATCTAAGTTCGGGAAACTACACGAGCCTGCCAAGCCCGATCACAGGCAACGCGACCACCTCCCGCATCACCTCGCAGGAAGTGAAAGTCGGACTGCGTTACCAAATCGACTGAAATATTCGACGCCGAAGTTGAGCGGCGCGGTCTTCGGGGCCCGCCTTCATCGGCGGCTTCCATCAACGCGCGCCCGACGGGCTGGCATGACAGGATTTGCGGGCGCGTGTAAACTATCCGCAACGGGTCGCCGAAACCGGGCGCCCGCAACGCGGGGAAATCGCCATGGAAGGGGAAACGCGCGTCGGCAAGGGCGGCGCCATCGGGCACAATTGGGATCGACCGACGCGCGAAGAAAAGACCGCGAATCTTTATCACAACAAAAAGGACCGCGTCTTCGTGCGCGCCATTCAGGGCGAGTACAATGTGAAAGCGGAGCTCGACCGTCTGCGCGCCGCGCCACGCGTGCGCAAGGCCAGTGAATCGCCTTTCACCGACGGCCCGCAATGTTTTTCGCGCAACTACGTCGAGCCGAAGGACGGGATCACGCAGACCTTCCATTTGCACCTCGAGGAATACGCGCCCGGCGCCTCCTCGCAGAAACATGGCCATGTGAACGAGGCGGCGTTCTACATTCTCGACGGGACCGGCTACGAGATTCACGACGGGGTTCGCTACGACTGGGAAGCCGGCGACGTCGCGATTGTTCACAACAATTGCGTGCATCAGCACTTCAACGCCAGCAGGACGAAGCCGGCGCGGGCCATCGTCATCAAGACGAAGCCGATGTATCTCTTCCTCAACATGCTCTTCCAGAAAACGGTGAAGGATCGCCCTGTCGATACGACGCCGGAATCCGAAGGGTTTGAAGCTCGCGGGACGGAAGTGGACTTCAACCATCCCAAGGGAGGCTATTGATGCTGTCGCCCGAAGACAATGAACGACTGACGCGCGTTGGCGCGGGGACGCCGGCGGGCGAATTGCTGCGCCGCTACTGGCAGCCCGCCCTGCTGGCGAGCGAGGTTTCCGGGATCGACGGCGCGCCCGTGCGCGTGAAATTGCTCGGCGAAGACCTCGTGGCGTTTCGGGACACGGACGACAAGGTCGGGCTCATCGACGCCCATTGCCCGCATCGGCGCGCGCCGTTGTTTTTTGGCCGCAACGAGCAATGCGGCTTGCGCTGCGTCTATCACGGGTGGAAGTTCGACCGGAACGGCGATTGCGTCGACATGCCTTCCGAGCCCGCGGGCACGCCGATGCAGGCGCGCGCCAAAATCAAGGCCTATCCGACGTTTGAGGGCGGCGGCGTGATCTGGGCTTATATGGGTCCGAAGGACCGGACGCCCGGGCCGCCGGATTATGAATGGATGCGCGCGCCGGCGACGCACCGCTTCGTGTCGAAGACCTTTGAAGATTGCAATTATCTGCAAGGCCTCGAGGGCGGGCTCGACACCGCGCATTCCTCGTTCGCGCACAACAACAACATCAACAACAGACAAGAATTGCGCAACGCCGACACCGCGCCGCGCATTGAAGTCGAGCCCACCGACTACGGCTATTGCTACACATCGACGCGGCGGATTCGGCCCGACAAACATTATCTGCGCGTTTACCATTACGTCATGCCGACGCAACAAATGCGCGGCGCGGTGACGGCGCTCGACGGCGGCGACAACAAGACGCCGCATTTCGACGGACACATCTGGGCGCCCATCGATGATGAAACCACCAACGTCTACAACATCATGTGGGCCTACGACTACGACGCTCCTCTTGACCGGGAGTTCATCGACGAATTCGAGGCGCATACGGGACGCGGCGCCAACGATCTCATTCCCGGGACGTTCATGTTGAAGGCGAACCGGATGAACGATTATTTCATCGATCGCCAGGCGCAGAAGACGCGGACCTTCACCGGCATACCCGGCGTCAACACCCAGGACTACGCCTTGCAGGAAGGCATGGGCCGCATCGTCGACCGCTCGCGGGAGTTTCTCGGCACGTCGGACCGCGCCATCGTCGTCATGCGGCGCATGATGCTTGAGGCGACGCGCGCCGTGGAGCGCGGCGGGACGCCGAATGGAACCGATCCCGCCGCGTGTAGAAATGTGCGGCCATACGACAATTTCATCGAGCCGGGCGCGGACTGGAAGAGCGTGTTCGCGAAGGAGCTCGCGGCGCGGTTTTGATTGTGGGGTCGCGGCGGCGGAGCGGCTGTCGGACGCAAAATGCGTGGTTGGGAATGTCTCGTTTCAAACTTTGCGTCGCCGCGGCAACCGCGATCATTGGCGCGCGCGCTGCGTGCGGCGCGAACGATGCTTTTGCGC
>JANYDZ010000390.1 GCA_025363375.1 Hyphomicrobiales bacterium | reverse complement strand
CGCCGCCTGAATGCGCGCCACGAGTTCGCGCGCGGACGCGGCCGACAATTCGATGGCGACGCGTTCATGCGTCTTCGAATTGACGATGTCGATGTTCAACGCGTGGTCGAGCTGCGCGTGCGTGGGGTGGTCGTAATAGACCACCGCCGTGTCGACGTTCATCCAGCCGCCGCGCCCCTTGGCGCTGCCGAAGATCGCCGTCTTCTCCGTAATGTAGGAACACATGGGTTGGTCCTCAGACGAGATGCTTGCCGTAGAAAGCCAGAATTTTCTTCCACGCGTCCATGCATTGCTCGGGCCGATAGCTGACGCGGCTCCAGTCGAAGAAGGCGTGGCCGGCGCCCTCGTATCGATGGAATTCATAGCTCTTGCCGAGGCTTTTGAGAATCGCCTCGGTCTTGTTGACTTGCTCCGGATCGGGCTCTTTGTCGTCGTTGCCGAAAATGCCGAGCAGCGGCGCCTTGAGATCCTTGGTGTAGTCGATCGGCGCGACGGGTTGTTTGGCGGTGAGCGCGCCCGCGTCCTTCACCATTACGCGCCCGCCCCAGCAATCGACGACGGCCTGAATGTTCGGCAGCCGGCAACCCGCCAGATAGCTTTGGCGCCCGCCCGAGCAATAGCCGATGATGCCGACCTTCTTGTTGGATTCGGGCCGCGCGCGCATCCATTCGACGGCGCCGGAGAAATCGCCCAGAAATTGCTCATCGGACACGCCGCCTTCGGCGCGGGCGCGCGCGCCGATGTCGTCGGCGTCGCCCTCGCCGTAGCGCGAATAAATATTGTTGGTGACGCACGCGTACCCGTGATGCGCAAAACGCCGCGCCGTCTCGATGCAGACCTCGTTCCAGCCGGGAATGTGATGAATGAAACCCACGCCGGGAAACGGGCCGTCGCCGGCGGGCCGCGCGTAATAGGCCGTGCATTCCTCGCCGTTGTGGCCCTTGAACTTGATTTCCTGGCAGATCAGGTCGCGATACATCATAAGCCCACTCCTCGCCAACACGCGGCGCGTTCCCACGCCGGTTCCCTCGATGACTATAGCGTCTAAAGAACGTTTGTGGAGCCCCAAATAATATTTTGCGCCCCGCCGCGGTTGCCCCCGCCGCAACCTTTGCCTAACGTCGCTCCGATCAAATCAGGAGGAACGAATGGCCTATACAAGCTGGCGCGGCGTGGTGGGATGCGTGAAGCCGACGATGCGGCCGGGCGGCATCGAGGAATTGATCCGCCTGCTGCCCGACGGCGTCTGTCTGCTGCCGCTGTTTCTCGACATCCGCAAGGGCACCGTCGATGAATTCAAACGCGCGGCGGAACCTTACGAACCGCTCGTCGCCAAACTCGCCGAAGCCAAATGCGACATCATCCACCCAGAGGGCGCGCCGCCTTTCATGTTGCTGGGTTACAAAGGCGAGGCCGCGCTGCTGAAGCAATGGGAGAAGAAATACAAAATCCCGATGTTCACATCGGGCACCAATCACGTGCGCGCCATGCGCGCGCTGAAAGTGAGGAAATTCGTCGGCGCCACCTATTTCACCGGGCCGATCAACGACATGTTCGGCAAATACTTCAAGGAAGCCGGCTTCGACGTGCTCGGCATGGAGGGGCTGGACGTGCCTTTCGAGGATGTCGGGCAGCTCTCGCCCTATGAGGTCTACGGCCATGTAAAAAAGGCGTTTCTCAAACAGCCCAAGGCCGACGCGCTGTATCTGCTGGGCTCGGGCTGGCGCGTGATGGAGGTCATCGACGCGCTGGAGGAGGACCTTGGCGTGCCCGTGATTCATCCCATATGCACGCGCAGTTGGGAGATTCAACGGCGGCTCAACGTGCGCCAGAAAGTGACGGGTTATGGACAATTGCTCGCGGACATGCCGATTGATTGAAGGTGTTTTAACCGCGCGCGCAACCCTTCTCCGGCGCAACCGGAGAAGGGTGTGCGCGCTCGCATTGTTGGCGCTTGCCTGCGCATCCGCCGCCCACGCGCAATCCGTCGAAGCCTTCTACAAATCCAAAGCGGTCACGCTCGTCGTCCCCACCGGCGCCGGCGGCGTGAACGACACCGCCGCGCGTCTCGTCGCGCGACATCTGCCGCGCTTTCTGCCGGGCGCGCCGCGCGTCAACGTTGAAAATATTCCCGGCGCCGGCGGCCTGACCCTGGCGAACCGCCTGTACAACACCATGGAGCGCGACGGCTCGCTCATCGCCACTTTCGAGCGCGGCACGGCGCAGACCGCGATCCAGGGCGATCCCAACGCGCGTTTCGACCCGTCCCGAATCAACTGGCTCGGTTCGCTCTCGTCCTACGGCGACGACGCCTATCTGCTCACCGTGCACAAAAGCCATCCCGCCAACAATTTCGCCGATCTCGCGAAGCTCGAGCGGCCGTTGAAACTCGGCGCGAGCGGCGCCGGCGCCACCAACCGCACCGTGCCGTTGATCGCGCGCGAATTGATGGGGCTCAATCTCGAACTTGTTCGCGGCTATACCGGCGCGCCGCAAATATTTCTCGCCATGCTTGGCGGCGAACTCGACGGACAGGTCGTCGGCCTCAGCGCCATGCGCGGCCAGCAAAACGCCGCGTTGCGCGAGGGCGTCTTCCGGCCGTTGCTGGCGTTCGGGCGCACCGCGCGTCATCCAGACTTGCCCGATGTGCCGATCGCCCGCGAATTCGTGCGCGGGGCCGAAGCCCTGCAACTGCTCGATTTCACGGAGCTGCCTTTTTTCATGGCGTTGCCATTCGCCGCGCCGCCCGGCCTGCCGCCGGAGCGCGCGGAAGCCCTGAAGAAAGCCTTCATCGACATGGCCCGCGATTCCGACTTTGTGAAAGAGGGCCTCTCGCTGCAGCTCGATATATCGCCCATAGACGCCGCCGCGATGAACGCGCTTGTGTTGAAAGCAGCCGCCACGCCGAAAGCTGTCGTCGAACGTTACACGCGCGTGACCGGCGCACTGAACTGATGCGCGCGGACCCGCTATGACCATGGCCGCCAAACCCTCCACCCTCGAAATGCTGCGCGCCCGCGCCCGTAAAAGCCCGGTCTTGCGCGGCCTGGCGCTCGAAGTCGTCGAAGCCGCCAATGGCAGCGTGCTGCTCACCCTTGATCCGCCGCCCGACAGCGTCAACGGGCGCGGTTTCATCCACGGCGGATTTTTGTTCAGCATCTGCGACACAGCCTGCGCCTTCGCCTGCCTCAGCCAAACCGACGGCGGCGTGACGCAATCGGCGCACATAACCTATGTCAGCCCCGGCAGGGTCGGGGAAAGGCTCGCCGTCGCCGCGCACGAAGCCGCGCGCACGACACGCACGCAAACCTTCGACGCGAAAGTCACCTCGCCTTCCGGCGCGACCATCGCTATTTTCCGCGGCATCTTTCAGCTGTTGCCGCCAAAGTCCGCGCCCTGACCGCGTTTTGCATCCGCGCCGCGCGCCCGCTAAAGTGCGTCAAAGTTTATTTTCGCGGCGGCCCGCCGCCGGGAGTACGACATGGAATTCGGTCTTTTTTCGAACAATCGCCGACCCGACCGCAGCCTCGGCGAAGCTTGGGACCGCGATATTTTCGAGATCGTCGCCGCCGACAAACTCGGCTTTCAGGAAGCCTGGATCAGCGAGCACCAGACGCCCGCCGAACTCATCATATCCAAGGCGGCCGCGCAGACGAGCCGCATCCGCCTCGGCGCCGGCGTGCGCCCGCTCGGCTATTATCACCCCCTGCAAATCGCGCTCGAAGCCAACGCCGCCGATCAGATCACCCATGGCCGTTACATGCTCGGCATCGGCCACGGCTTTCACGCGCGGCAAATGGAGTGGCGCGGGCGCGACCCCGCGGACACGCGCGCCATGGTGGAAGCTTCCGCGCGCCTCATTCTGAAACTGTGGAATTCCGATGGTCCCGTCGATTACGACGGCCCCTACTGGACCGGCAAGCAGATGATCCTGCAATGCCCGCCCGTGCAAAAGCCGCATCCGCCCATGGCGATCGCCTGCATCAACACGCTGGGTTCCGTGCAACTGGCCGGCGCGCTCAACCTCATCGTGCTCACAGGCGATTTCATTCCCCTGGCGCGTTTGAAGCTCTTTGGCGACACGCTTGTCGCCGCGCAGATCGCGGCCGGCCACAATCCCTCGCGCAAAATGATCCGCTCGACCCGCGTGATCTATGTCGCCGAGAACGACAAACAGGCGCGCGAAGATATGCGCGAGTCCTATGAAGCCACCATAAAATGGGAAATCGAGAATACGCCGCACCACCAGGTCGAGCGCATTCCCCCCGGCGGCTCGTTGCGGGACATCACCTACGATTATCTCGTCGACACCGGCAATCTCTTCATCGGCGGCCCAGAAACTGTGCGTAAACGCGTCGAACATCATTTCGAGGCTTCAGGCGGATTCGGCGTCATGAACTTCCACGCGGGCCGCGATTACGCGACGCCGGAAAAGCTGGCGCGCTCGATGAAGCTTTTCATGGACGAGGTGGCGCCGAAAATCCGCCATCTCGATCCCGATGCCGGCGCGGCGCGGGCCGCCGCCGAATAATTTCACGCGCGTCAAAGAACGCAAGGGAGGACACATGCGCGCCATGGACAAATTCGCCTTCACCCATATGGGCCGCATTCATTATCTCGAGGCCGGCTCCGGTCCCGTGTTGATGCTCATGCATTCCAACGGCGCGTCCGCCCACGAATACGAATTCGTCGTCGACCAACTCGCGGAAAAATACCGCGTCATCGCCTGGGACATGCCGGGACAAGGCGATTCCGACAACCCGCCGCGCTTTTATTCCGCCCATGATTACGCCGATTCAATTGTCGCGCTGATGGATGCGCTCGGCGTCGCAAAGGCCAGCGTCGCCGGCTCTTCGGTCGGCGGCTCCATCGCGATCGCGCTCGGCGCGCGCCACGCCGCCCGCATGGAACGCGTCTTCATCGTCGAATATCCCGTTCGCAACGAGAAAGTGTGGAGCGAAGGCTGGGCGCGCACCGAAAAAATGTGGACCAACACGCCGCAAACCATGGAAATCGTCGGACCGCGCCTGCGCCCCGGCAAGACGACGGCCGAATTCCTCGAACGTTGGAACATCGACCGCAACAAGGCGGGCGCGAAGAATTGCCTCAACGCCATGTGGGCCATGCGCCTGCACGATGTCGAGAGCGATTTGCGCACGCTGAGCGCGCCCGCGATGGTGATCTATGGTTCGAAGGGGCCGGCGGTTGCGACGAAAGCGGTCATGGCCGAGAAGCTGCCAGGGGCGCCGCAGGTGGTCTTGGATGACTGCGGGCATTTCCCGATGATCGACGATCCGCAGGCGTTCTGCGCGGCGATCGACAAGGGATTTGAGTTGAAGGCTCAGTCATGATTCCGTGAAGCGCGGCAAGCGCGAACACGCGCCGGCGCCGATGCGCCGCACAGGAGAAACCACATGGCCGACGTTCGCTTTCCCGCCATTCCCCGCGCAGAAATGTCGGCGGAGCAAACCGCGCTCTACGACAGGATCGCGTCGGGTCCCCGCGCGGGCGTGCGCGGTCCCTACAACGCGCTGCTGCGCAACCCGGAACTGTGCTCGCTCTCCGAACAACTCGGCGGCTACGTGCGTTATCGCAATTCCCTGCCGAACAAACTCAAGGAAATGGCGATTCTCCTCACCGCGCGCCACTGGACCGCGCAGTACGAATGGTACGCGCACCGCATGATCGGCGAGAAGGAAGGGCTCGCGCCCGTCCTCTGCGACGCCATCGCGGCCGGCGAACGCCCCGCGACGATGGACGACGACCAGTCCATCGTTTTCGACTTCGTCACGCAAACGCTGCGGCGGCACGGCGTCGACGACGCCGCTTTCGCGCGCATGAAAAACAGGTTCGGCGAGCGCGGCGTGCTTGATCTCATCTATCTCGTCGGCCATTATTGCACCGTGGCGTTCATTCTGAACATCGACCGTCACCCGTTGCCGCCGGACGCAACGCCGCTGCCGACGTTGGCTTGAGGTCCGCCGTGCGCAAGCTCAGAATCGGCATGATCGGCATCGGCGTTGGCGGCGCGGAAATCCTGCCCGCCATGGACGCGATGGAATGCGTCGATCTTGTCGCCGGCGCGGATGTGGCGCAAACCACGCTCGACCGGTTCAAGGGCCGTTATCCCCGGGCGAAAACCTATCTCTCCGCGCAAGATCTCTGCGACGACAAGAACGTCGAGGCCGTCTGGATCTCCAGCCCGAACCGCTTTCACGCGCCGCACGCGATCATGGCGGCCAACGCCGGCAAGCATGTCGTCGTCGAAAAGCCCATGGCGATATCGCTCGCGGAAGCCGCCGCCATGGTCGAAGCCGCGGAGAAAAACCGCGTGCATCTGCTCGCTGGACACACGCGGGCTTTCATTCGTCCGATCCGCGTCATGCGCAAGATCATCGCTTCGGGCAGATTTGGCGGGTTGCGCGCGCTCAACATCTGGTCCTATTCCGACTGGATGCTGAGGCCGCGCACCGCCGACGAACTCGATGTCAATCAGGGCGGCGGCGTTCCCTATCGGCAAGGTCCACACCAGATCGACACGGTGCGCCTGCTCGGCGGCGGCATGTTGCGAAGCGTGCGCGCGCAAACCGGGGACTGGATGAAGGAACGCCCCATCCCCGGCTATTATTCCGCCTTCATGGAATTCGAGAGCGGCTTGCCCGCCACGATTGTCCATAACGGCTACGGTTATTTCATCGGCGGCGAACTCGTGCCCTGGGGCGAGGACAAGCAGGTTTACACGGCGCGGCAGCGCGCCGACATTCGCGCGGCCCTGCGCGCCGGCACCCGCGACGAGACCGCGGAGAAGCAGCAAATCCGCATCGGCGGCAGCCGCGAGAAGGAATATTTTGCCGGCAACGCGCAGGCCGTCTGGACGCCCGAAGACATGGGCTTTGCCGTCGCCAGCCTCGACAGCGCCGATTTGCGCCAGTCGAAATGCGGAATCTACGTCCACAGCGATCAGGGCAAACAGGACGTTGAAATCGAGCGCGGCGACGAGACCGGCGTTGTCCAACGCCGCGCGGAACTCGAAGAACTCTACGACGCCGTCGTGAACGGCAAACCGCTCTGGCACGACGGGCGCTGGGGCATGGCGACATTGGAAGTCTGCCTCGCCATGATGCAATCCGCCAGAGAACGACGCGAAATCATGCTGAGCCACCAGACGGCGATGCATCCCGACTACGATTCAGACCTGCCCATGCCTGGCGTGTGAGGAGCCATTATGCCGAAAATCGCCGACATCGACATCATCTGCCTGGAATTCTCCATCGATCCGGAATTGGCCTACGGCACTTCGCGCGGGCTCAATTTCAAACGATCTTCGGCCTTGTTCAAGCTGACCACCGACGAAGGCGTGATTGGCTACGGCGAAGGCCTCGGCCCCGTGCAACCGATCAAGGCCTATCTGGGACTGCTCAAATCCTTCTTCGTCGGGCGCAGCCTCTACGACTTCGACATCGCCGCCGCCTATTGCCGCGACCGGCTCTATCACTTTGGCTTCGGACACAATTGTTCGACGCTCAGCGGCATCAACGTCGCCGTCTACGACGCCATCGGCAAAACGCTCGGCGTGTGCGTCCACGATCTCATCGGCGGCAAACGCGCCGATAAAATTCCGTGCTACGCGACGACGGGCTATGTCACGCGCGGCGCGAAGATCACGCTGGAGTCGCAACTCGCCAAAGTCGATAAAAAGCGTTTCGAAGGGGTCAAGATCAAGATCGGCCAGGGACCGCAATCGGACCTCGCACGCGTGCGGACCGCGCGCGAAATGCTCGGCGACGATATGCGCTTGATGGTCGACGTCAACGGCAATTACACCGTGGACATCATGCTGCAGAGCCTCAGGCTCATCGAGCCCTACAACATCCAGTGGGTCGAGGAGCCGCTTCCGCACGGCGATCTCAAAGGGCACACGGAACTGCGCGCCCGCTCGCCAATTCCCATAGCGACGGGCGAAGGCCTTTCCAGTCTCGAGGAATTCAGCAACCTGATCGAAGCGCGCGGCGTCGATGTGGTGCAGCCGGCCATCGGCCGCTGCGGCGGCCTTGTGGAAGCGCGCAAAATCGCGACGCTGGCGCATCTGCACAATCTGCGCGTCGCGCCCGCCGTCTGGGGCGGCGCCTTTGGCCTGGCCGCGGGCATCCATTTCCTCGTCTCCACGCCGACGACGCCCCACACCGAGAACGTGCCTTTCCCGACGCTGCTTGAATACGACATCGCGACGAATCCCTTGCGCGACGACGTGGTGAACGAGAATCTCTGGCCGGAGGAGGGCGGCGTCGTCGTCCCGACCGGCCCGGGCCTTGGACTGACGCTCGACATGGACAGGATAGAAAAATACCGCGTCAAAGAGGCGTGATTGATCGTCCGCGAAAGCAAATTGGGGAACGAACATGGTGCAACAATCATCCCGCGTCGTCGGCCTGTTGAGCGCTTTCGTCATCGCCGCGCCCGGCCTCGCCGCCGATCAAGCTCTGATAGACGCGGCGAAGAAAGAGGGCTCCGTCACCTGGTACACCACCCTCATCGTCAATCAGATGGCGCGTCCCGCGGTTGAGGCTTTCGAGAAAAAATACGGCGTCAAGGTCAATTACATCCGCAACGATTCGCAGGATATTTTGCTGCGCGTGCTGAGCGAGGCGAAGGCCGGAAAGGTGCTCGCCGACATCTACGACGGCGTCAGCGGGATCGGCGCGTACAAGCGCGAGAATCTGCTTGAAAAATGGTTGCCCGACGCCGCGAAAGCCCTGCCAAAGGAATATTACGACAAGGATGGATACTGGATCGGCGCGTCGCTCTATCTGCAAGCGTTTTCCTACAACACCGATCTCGTGAAAAAGGGCGGCGAGCCCAGAACGCTCGAAGCCTTGCTCGAACCCAAATGGAAGGGCCAGATGGCCATCAGCGGCAGCTCGTCGACGACGGGCGTCGGCGGTTTCGTCGGCCACGTCGTGACGAAAATGGGCGAGGAAAAAGGCGTCGAATATCTGAAAAAACTGGCGCAACAGAAACTGGCGGTGCTGCAAGTGTCCACGCGCCAGGTGATGGATCAGGTGATCTCCGGCGAATATCAGGTGGGCGTGCAGACGCTCACGCACCACGCGGCGTTTTCCTCGACGCGCGGAGCGCCCGTCGAATGGGTGCCGACGCAAGACGCCATGGGCGCGCTGCTGATTCTTGGCCTGTTCAAAGGGCCGCACCCCAACGCCGGCAAATTGCTCATCGACTTTCTGATGTCGGACGAAGGCCAGGGTATTTTTCGCGACGCCGACTACATCCCGGTCTCGCCGAACGTCGCGGCGCGTCAGGCGCGCCTTAAACCCGACGGCGTGAATTTCAAGGCGCGGATATTCACGCCGGAGGAAATCGACGCCGAACAGCCGAAGTGGATGAAGATTTTTCAGGAGACGTTGCGGTAAACCGCCGCTTCACTCCCGCGGCGGCAGCGTCGCGTCGAAGGCATGGGTCGCCGCGCGGAAATCGTTCAGCCAGCCTACGAGCGAGGGATGGTCGTTGCGCCAGTCGCTTTGCTTGCGCCAGTCGATATAGCCCAGCGCGCAGGCGAGCGCGATGGTTCCCACCGTCACAATCTTCGCGTCCGGCTGATGCTGCGCGACATAAGCGAGCCCGCGCGTCAGCTTGGCGCGTTGATATTCAACCCAGGGCGCGTGCCGCGCCTCCGCCGGCCGCATGCGGCCCTCGTAAACAACGAGAATGCCGGCGTCCATGATGCCGTCGCCAAGCGCCTGCAAGGTCAACGCGTCGATGCGCGCTTTGGGATCGGCGGGGACAATCTTGTCGCCGCCCGCCAGAATGTCGAGCTGTTCGAGAATGACGCGGCTGTCGTAAACGCGCCGGCCGTCGTCGAGAATCATCACCGGCATTTTGCCGAGCGGATTGTCGTCGGCGAGCGTCGAGCCGGGCTCGTTGGCGCTCGTCGGCCGCACGTCCACCGTGATGCCCAGATGCGCCGCGGCCATGCGCGTCTTGCGGCCGAAAGGCGAGGTCAACGACGTCCGGATAATCATCATATTGTTTCCTCCACGGGTTTGGCCTTGGCGTCGACACGTTTCAACCACGCCAGCACAAAGGGCAAGCTCAGGTTGACGAAAAAATACCGCGCGAGATGATTGACGCTGACGAAGATGGGATCGACGCCCAGCCCGAGCGCCAGCACCATCATGGCGTCCTGACCGCCGGGCGCGTAGGCGACAAGCGCCGTCGCGAAGGGCATGTGGAACATGGGCGCCGCCAGCGCGGCGAAGGCGGCGGTGACCGCCATGGCGGATTTGCATGGGAGCGGTTCTCACCATGATCGCCGCCATGGC
>JANYDZ010000388.1 GCA_025363375.1 Hyphomicrobiales bacterium | reverse complement strand
CCTATCAGCCGGCGACGCCTGTTTCTTCGTCGCTGGCGACCCCGAAAAATTCATCCGCTTCGCCGGCGACGCGCGCACCCGCCTCGGCAAGGAGCTGAACCTTGTCGACGAGAACCGTTTCGAACTCGCCTGGATCGTCGATTTCCCGATGTTCGAGTGGAACGAGGATGAGAAGAAGGTCGATTTCTCGCACAACCCTTTCTCCATGCCGCAGGGCGGGCTTGAGGCGCTGCAAACGCAGGACCCGCTGACCATCAAGGCGTTCCAGTACGACATCGCGTGCAACGGTTTTGAGATCGCTTCCGGCGGCATCCGCAATCACAAGCCCGCCGCGATGGTGAAAGCCTTCGAGATCGCGGGCTACGACGAGCAGACTGTGATCGACCGGTTCGGCGGCATGTACCGCGCGTTCCAGTACGGCGCGCCGCCCCATGGGGGCATGGCGGCGGGCGTTGACCGCGTGATCATGCTGCTGGCGGGCGAGCAAAACTTGCGCGAAGTCGCGCTGTTTCCGATGAACCAGCGCGCGGAAGACATTCTGATGGGCGCGCCTTCGGAGCCGACGCCCAAGCAGTTGCGGGAATTGTCGCTGCGCGTGAACGTGGCGGAGAAATGAGCGTGGGCGCGCTTCCTTCTCCCGCACAGCGGAAGGGGAACATGCTTTCATGATCGCTGTCTCCTGCACCATTATCGCCAAAAACGAAGCCGACCGCATCGCCCGCGCCATCAATTCCGTGCGCGGTCTCGTCGATGAAGTTGTGGTGGTCGATTCCGGTTCGACCGACGGCACGCGGGCGTTGGCGGAATCGCTGGGCGCGCGCGTTGTTCACAACGACTGGGTCGGATACGGACCACAAAAGCGTTTTGCGGAGGATTGCGCCAGGCACGATGTCATTTTCAATCTCGACGCGGATGAATGGCTGTCGGATTCCTTGCGCGAGGAAATGCGCGGGCTGCTGTCGGCGCCCACTCTCGCCGCCAGCGCCTACAAAATGCGCGTGACAATCGTGTATCCGCGTCGCGAGACGCCGGCGCCTTTCGCGGATTCGACGGTTTGCCTGCGCCTCTACGACAAACGCGTCGCGCGGTTTTCGGAAAGCCTCGCGCACGACAATGTGCCGGAGACGAGCGACTGCGTCATGCTGAATGGACGCATTCTGCACAAGAGTTTTCGCAACCTCGCCGATGTCGTGCGCAAGGAACTGACCTATTTCGAATTGCAGAAACAGGAAAAGCGCAAGGGACGGCTCGGCATGATGCTGCGCTTGCCGATTGAATTCCCGTGGCAGTTTTTCAAATATTATATTCTCGCCCGCCATTGCTTCGGCGGGCTCTACGGCTTTGCGGCGGCGAATGTGATCGCCTTCATGCGGTTCATGCGGCTGGTGATCCTGCTGGGGTGGTGACGTTCACTCCAGCTTGAATCCAATCGCCTTGATGACGGGCGTCCAGCGCGCGATTTCGTCGTTGACAAACCGCGTCGCCTTTTCCGGATCCGTGTCGGTCGAAGCCTCGAAGCCCGAGGCGGCGAGGATTTTCAGATAGTCGGCGTCCTGCATCGCGGCGCGGGTGGCTTCCGCCACTTTCTCGATGGCCGCGCGCGGCGTCTTCGCCGGCGCGAACACGCCCGCGAAATTCACCGCGACGAAATCCTTCACGCCCGCTTCCTCGCCGGTGGGCAGATCCGGCGCGGCCTTGAGGCGTTCAGGCGTCGAGATGCAGAGCAGCGCGATCTTGCCGGCTTTCGCCAGCTCCAGAATCTGCCCGGTCACGTTCAGCGCGGCAATCGTGATCTGTCCGCCCACGAGATCGTTCAGCGCGGGCCCGCCGCCGCGATAGGGCACATGCACGATGTCCTGAACGCCCGCCAGAAATTTGAACATCTCGCCGCCCAGATGCGCGGCGGAGCCGACGCCCGGCGTGCCGTAGGAGAGCGCGCCGGGATTGGCTTTCGCACGGGCGATGAGCTCCTTGAGCGTCGAAACGCCAAGCGAGGGATGCACGGCTATGGCGACGCCGCTGATCGAGAGAATGGCTACGGGGTCGAAATCGCGCACGGGATCATAGGCGGTTTTCGCCGCGACGGGGTTGATGATGTGCGTCGCCCCGCCGCCAAGCAACAATGTGTAGCCGTCCGGCGCCGCGCGCGCGGCGGCGGTGGCGCCGACAACGCCGCCCGCGCCGCCGAGGTTTTCAATGGTCACCGTGCCCAGCGTGGCGCGCACTTTCTCGGCCCAGGGCCGCGCCGCCGCGTCGTTCACGCCGCCCGGCGCCCAAGGCACGATGAGGCGTATGGGACGCGCGGGATAGGTTTGCGCGAAGGCGGGCGCGGCGACAGCCGCGGCGGCGCTGGCGATGAAACTGCGTCTGTACATTGCGCGCTCCGCGTGGCGATGGCGTGAGCGCGGAATAGAGCATTTGCGCCGCTTGTTTGAAAGCGGGCCAACGCTCAATCCCCCGGGCATTCCATCTTCGTGGGTTCGCGATTGACGCCTTTTCGCCCTGCGGCGATTTTGACGCGACTGTGCAAGCGGCGCGGACGGGAAGCGCCGCGGCGCGCCCTATTCGTTCGCGCTCGCGGTTACTTCGATTTTTTCGAGCAGGGCAGCCGGGTTGCCGAGCAGCATGAGGTCGGCGGCGCCCAGTCCGTCTTTGGCCCGGGCGTTGATGCGCAACCGCTTGGGCTCGGCGATGAATTTGGCCAGCGCGTTGCCGATGGCCTTTGCGGCGGGCCCGTTGCCCAACAACGCGGGAACGCCCACGGAGGCGCCGCTGACAAGCGATTGCTTCAATTGCTGCGGCGTTTGTTTGTTCTGCTTGGCGCCGAGGGCGAGGCCCTTTTCAACCATGCCCTGGTTGTCGACGGCGAGATTCACGCTCTTGATCAGGGCGCCGAAGGCCGAGGCCTGAACCAGCGCGATATTCGCCGAGAAGATGTCCTTCGGCACATTGCCGATGACGCCGCTGAGCCGCGCTTGTCCGAGGCCGGCGAGATTCAGCGAATAGTCCTTGATGGCGATTTCCCTGGCCGCCTCGCTCCAGGCGATGTCTATATTGTGCGAGAGGTCTATTCTGTCGAGGCCCAGCGCGGCGACATCGCGCAGTTGCGGATCGGCTGGATTTTTCGGCACGGGGAAGACGAAGTTCTGCAAGGCCGCGCCAATGGTCGAGGGAATGCCCTCGATGAAATTGCTCAGGTTGATCTCGAACTTGCCGAGGCTGAACCGGATGCGCTTGCCGTCGGGCGAATTGCCCTTGCCATCCTTGCTGGGCACGTCAAGATCGAGACCGGCGATCTGGAATTGCCCGAGCGTCGGGACGAGATCGCGCGGATTGGTGTTTCTGAAGTCCATGTCGCCGCGCCGTATGGCGTCGGCGAATGTGGCGAAGGTGCGTTGCAAATCGAGGTCGCGCAGAGCAAACCGTCCAAGCTTCGCGTTGCCGTCGGGCATTTTCATTTCAAGGTTTTCGTAGGCCAGTTCCGCCAGCTTGCCCTTGGCAAAGCCGCCCATGAACAGGCGGCCGATGCCAATCTCGCCGGGTTCCTTCTTCGGGCGCACTTTCATGTTGACCGCCTCGATCTTGCCGATCTCCATGCTCTGGAAGAGATCCGCGAGCACGCTCGTTATCAGCGCCATTTGCTCGGGCGAGGGTTGGGCGCCGGCGGCGGGAAGTTGCTGGCTCAGGTTGAACAATTCGGCTCCAGGCCGGGCCATCGCGCGCGCCTTGAATCCACTGCCGATCATTTTGCCGAAGGACATGTCCACGTCCTTCGAAGTCATTGAAAAGCCTTCCGCGCTGAAATCTTCATAGATGGAGGTAAGCGGCTCGTTCGGGTCGACGCGCGCCGTCGTAAACCAGCGCAGCAACAACCCCAGATCGACCTTGCGCATCGACATCGCGCCATAGACCGCTTTGACGTCGCCGCCCGCGGGGTCCTTCATGTCGGCCGTCG
>JANYDZ010000377.1 GCA_025363375.1 Hyphomicrobiales bacterium | reverse complement strand
AATCAGGATTCGTTTGAAGCCATCTGGGAACACGTCAACAAACGCCGCATCGAATATCCCAAAGCCCGTTACGACGGCCCCGTGCTGATGCGGCCGCGGAATTTCACATGGATGGATGCGAAGGGCGAGGCCGGCGTGGCGGTGCGCCGGCTCGGACGTTTCACTGAACGCAATATTGAGGTCGAGACGATGAAGCTGGAGCCCGGCGCGCGCAAGGCGTTCGCGGCGCGCGGCGGCGAGCGGCTGGGTTTCGTCGTTCACGGCGGCGGCGAAATCGCGGGGCGGGGGCTGCGCGCCCATTCGGCCTTCGCGCTCGCGCCGGGAGAGACGGGCGCGCTTGTCGCTTCCGCGCCGAGCGAACTTCTCGTCGTCGGCCTGCCGGAGTTCGCATGAACGAGCGTCTGGGTTTCATCGGCGTCGGCGCCATGGGCGGCGCGCTGGCGCGCAAGCTGCTTCGCGAGGGTTACACGCTGACGGTCTGCGACAAAAGCCTCCGGAACACCGAACCCTTCCGCGCGGCGGGGGCGCGTGTCGCCCCAACCCCGCGCGATGTCGCGGACGAATGCCGCGTTGTCATGGCGTGCCTCGCGCCGGAACACGCGAGCCTCGCGGTCGCCACTGGCGAAGACGGCGTCGCGCGGGGCCGCGCGGTCAAAATCTACGTGGAGCACTCCACTATGGGCGTGCGCATCGCCGAACAGGTGAGCGGGGCGCTTGCAAGCCGGGGCATCGCGTTTCTCGACGCGCCCATCACGGGCGGCGCGGGGGGCGAACATGGCGTTTCCTCCGGAAATTTCGCGGTCCTCACAGCGGGCGCGCAAGCGGCGTTTGATGAAGTGAGGCCGATCCTCGACAAGCTCACGAAAAGCGTTTTTCGCGTCGGCGACAAGCCCGGCATGGCGCAGATCGCCAAGGTCATCAACAACGCGCTGTCGATCACGGCGCTGACCATCTCCTGCGAAGCCATCGTCATGGGCGTCAAGGCCGGCCTCGACCCCGTGGGTTTGCTGGAGGCCATCAACGCGGGCTCGGGCCGCAACAGCGCGACAACGGACAAATTCCCGCGCTCCATCCTGCCCCGCAAATTCGCCGACAGCCCGATGTCGATAGGACTCAAGGATTTGCAGCTCTACATGCAGACCATGAAGGAGCAAGGCCTGCCCGCGCCGGTCGGCGCCAGCGTCATGGAAGTGTGGAACGCCGCCGCCGCGCAAGGCGGCAAGGATCGCGGCTACAATTCCATCATCGAACATTTCGAGCAATTCGCGCATGTAGTAGTGCGGGGAGCCGACAAGGGTTAGCTGGCGCCCGCGCGGTTTTGCTTGTATTCATCGACGACGCAAACAATCGGGGATGAACGCCATGCACTCTCAGCGCCGCCGTTTCCTGAAGCTCGCGGGCGCCGCGATCGCGATGCCCAACATCGCCCGCGCGCAAGCGGCCTGGCCGGAAAAGCCCATCAAGGCGATGATCCCGTTTTCCGCCGGCAGCTCCATCGACATAGTCGGGCGCATCGTGCTGGATTCCCTTTCGCGCGCGCTCGGGCAACCGATTATCGTTGAGAACCGGGGCGGCGCCGGCGGCGCCATTGGCACGGCGGTGGTCGCCAACGCGCCGGCCGACGGCTACACCATGCTGATCAACGCCTCCGCCCATTCGGCGGCGCCGGCGGCCTATCCGCAGATCACTTACGATCCCGTGCGCGACTTCGCCTCCGTGGCCTCCTTCGGCAGCATCCCCAACGTGCTGATCGTGTCGCCGCAAAAGGGCTACAAGAACATCCAGGATTTTGTCGCCGCCGCGCGCAAGGGCTCGTTCAATTATTCCTCCGCCGGGATTGGCAGCGCCACGCACTGGGCGGCGGAACGTTTGCGCCTGTCGGCGGGCATCGCGGCGACCCATGTGCCGTTTCGCGGCGGCCCGGAGGCGACGATGGAGGTCGTCGCGGGCCGCGTGGATTTCGCCTGCATGGGCATGTCCTCGGCGCTGTCGCTTGTCGGCGATGGTCAGTTGCAGGCGCTGGCTGTCTCGACGCCGCAGCGCTCTTCGGCCATGCCCAATGTGCCAACGACGCTGGAATCGGGATTCGTCGATTCCGACTACACCTTCTGGAACGGCATGTTCATGCCGGTAAAGACGCCGAAGGCCATCGTCGAAAGGCTCGCCCTGGAGACACAGAAGGTTCTGCTGCTGCCGGAGGTGCAATCGAAATTCAAGCCGCAGGGCATCGAGCCCATGCCGTTGACGCCCGCGCAGTTCGACGATCTCATCAAGAAGGAAGTCGCGCTGAATCTGGCGTTGGTGAAGGCGGCGGGGTTGAAATTCGAGTGAGGCGGTTCAGTCGGGGGCAAATCTTCCAGCCTCCCCTCCCGGCGAAGCGGGGAGGGGAGAGACGCGGCCGGCGGACATGTTACCTGAACCGCGCGTTCGCCCACGCCGCGACATAATCATACAGGTTCTTCGTCGCGTTCGAATAGGACTGCCCCGTGATCTTCGAACATTCCTCGCACGGCGTCTGTCCATGCACAGCGCCCTCGATCACGACAAAGTCCTTGTCCTTGCTGGCGGCGACATCGAAATGGATTTCGTTGTCGCGAATAAAGTAATGCCCGCCCATCGCGGTGATCAATATCGGCTTGCTGATCTCGCGCAGCGCGCAAGGCGTTGAATTGTTGCTCGCGCACCAGTCGATGTCGTCGATGGAATCTTTCGCGCGAATGGCATTGGCGCTGAGGAACGAGCTTAATGTCAGAAACATCGTGCCGTTCGACAGCGTCTTTTCAGCCTTGTCGGGCGCGGGGACGGGCGCGCGCACCGAGCGCACGATCCCGGTTGCAATCGAACCATCGTTCTTGATCAGCTTTTGCGGCTTCAAGGTGCCGGGATGCGCGCTCATGGAAAAATCCATCAACCGCGCGCGCGTGCGATAAACAATGAAAGGCGCGTCGTCGCTGGTCGTCCCCTTGCCCTGCCTGATCGCCTCGCGCATGGCCAGCGCCTTGTCGATGAGCCGGTTCATGCGCGCCGCCTGCGCCTTGAAATAACGCTCCATGAATTCGGGCGCATAGACCGACTGCCCCTGGGGATTGTAGCCGTTGGCGGGCGAGAACGGATCGAGCGATGGATCAATCTTTGACGGATCGTTCTCGTCAAGCACGCTCGGGTTGAGGCTGCGCATGGAATTGACGGTGTTGCCGGGATGCGCGTCGAGCAGCAGCATGCCGTCGGCGGGCGGCAGGCCCGCGAGCGCGTCGCCGCATTGCGTCAGCTTGTTGGGTCCCCGGCAATAAGCGACGCCCTTTTCCGCTGTCGCTTGATAGAAGGTCGTCGAGGGACCGCCGCCGGAAAAGCCGATCAGAACGACTTTTTGAATGCCTGGTTGCTTGCGCAGGAATTCAACGCCCTGTTTGATGTCGAGCGCGATCTCCTCGAACTTCACGGCGGCTTCGTTGTTGTCCGAACGCGGGTTCATGCCCAGCGCCATGAACCCGCGTTTGGCGAGTTCGCGCGTGCCGATCATGTTCATGAAATTGGAGGTGCGGTGGATGGTGAGAAAGGCCACCGTGGGCGCTGGTCCGCTGTCGGGCGTGTAGAGCGCGCCCTTGGTGGCGGAGGGCTGGAACTGGATGTAACGCGGGTTGCTTTGGGCTTGGGCGCCGGCGGCGCCTGTGAGAACGGCAAGGCCGATGGCGGCGATCAATAGCTTCATGGTTTCAGCTCCCTTGGCAAAGGGGTATGGCGCCCGGCGGGGAGCCGCAAGCTCGATGTCGCCTCGACTATGCCGCCGAACGACATCGAACACGCCGCGGAGACGCGTCGACACGTGAGTGTAGAAACGCCGTCCGCGGCGGGAGATGGCGCGCCGGCTCAGGCCGCGCGCACATATTGGTTGAACCACTCGAGGGTGCGCGTCCAGGA
>JANYDZ010000354.1 GCA_025363375.1 Hyphomicrobiales bacterium | reverse complement strand
CGTCACGGTGCTGGTCAAGGGCCTGTTCTTCCCGCTCGCCAACCGCAGCTACATGTCGATGGCGAAGATGAAGGCCGTGCAGCCGCAAATGGAAGAGATCAAAAAGCGCTTCGCCGACGACAAGCAGAAACAGCAGCAAGGGTTCATGGAGCTCTACAAGAAGGAGGGCGTCAACCCGGTCGCGGGCTGCCTGCCGATCATGCTGCAAATCCCGGTTTTCTTCGCGCTCTACAAGGTCATTTTCATCACCATAGAAATGCGCCACGCGCCGTTCTTCGGCTGGATCAGGGATTTGTCAGCGCCCGATCCCACCAATATTTTCAACCTGTTCGGACTGATCCCGTTTGATCCCACGACGCTGCCCGTGGCGGGCGAGTTTCTGCATCTCGGCGTCTGGCCGATCGTCATGGGCGTTTCCATGTTCATTCAGATGAAAATGAACCCGGAGCCGACCGACCCCGTGCAGAAACAGATGTTCGCCTATATGCCCATCATCTTCACCTTTATGCTCGGCGCCTTCCCGGCGGGCCTGGTCATCTACTGGACGTGGAACAACCTGCTTTCAGTGACGCAACAGGGCGTCATCATGAAAAAGGCGGGTTTGAAGATCGAGCTGTGGGACAATCTGGCCGCGTTGTTCGGCAAGAAGAAGCCGACATGACAGGCTGGAGCGGCAGGATATGAACCAGCCCGCCGCGCCGCGCGATTTCGTCGAAGAGGGCCGCAAGCTCTTCGCGGGGCCTTGTGATTTCATCTGGGCGGCCGCGAAGATCGACGGCCTGCCGCCGATGGGGCCGCCGGAAATCGCTTTTGCGGGCCGCTCCAACGTCGGCAAATCCTCGCTCATCAACGCGCTCACGGGCCGCAAGACGCTGGCGCGCACGTCGCAGACGCCGGGCCGCACGCAGCAATTGAATTTCTTTGCGTTGGGCGAAAGGATTGCCGCGCGCGATGCGTCCGACATCCAGAATGGGCGCCTGCGCCTCGTCGACATGCCGGGTTACGGCTACGCCGCCGTCGGCCGCAAGAAGGTTGGCGAATGGACCGATCTCGCGCACGCCTATCTGCGCGGCCGCGCCTCGCTGATGCGGGTGTTTCTGCTTGTCGACGGCCGGCACGGGTTGAAGGAGGTCGATCACGAGACGATGAAAACCTTCGATCAGTCGGCGGTCTCCTACCAAGTGATCCTGACCAAGCTCGACGCCGTCAAGAAGGCCGATCAGGCCGCGCGGGTCGCCGAGACGGAAGCGGGGCTGCGCAAGCACCCGGCGGCGTTTCCGCAAGTGATTTTCACCTCCTCCGAACTGGGCGAAGGCGTCGCCGAGTTGCGCGGCGCGATCATGCGGCTTCTGGCCGAACGCGGCGCCTGAGGGCGGTCATGCCCGCGCCGGCCTCCAGGTCACCATCGCCACGGCGAAAACCACCAGCGCCATGCCGACGAAAGACAACGGCTCCAGCGTCTCGCGGAACATGACCCAGGCGATGACCGCCGTCGTCGGCGGCACCAGGAAGAACAGGCTGGAGACCTCCGACGCCTTGCCGCGCCGGATCAAAATAAACATGGCGGTGATGGCTCCAATCGACAGAACGAGGCACAGCCAGGCCAGCGCGATGACGAGATCGGGCGCCCATTCGACGCGCAGGCCCTCAAATCCCCAGGCGAGCGGCAGGGTGACGATGGCGGAGGCCGCGAATTGCACCACGGACCCCGTGCGCAAATCCATGCCGCCGCAATAGCGCTTTTGCCAGAGCGTGCCCGCCGTGATCGACAGCATGGCGAAAGCGGCGAGCGCCATGCCCGCCGGAGTGCCCAGCCCCAGCCCCAGCTTGGTGTGCACCACAAGGATGACGCCGGTAAAACCAATGGCGAGGCCGAGCCACTGGCGGCGGCTGACGGTCTCGCCCAGCAAGGGGCCCGCCAGAGCCGCGGTCAGCACGGGTTGCAACCCCGCCACCAGCGCCGCCACGCCCGCCTCGACGCCGACGGATACAGCGGCGAACACCCCGCCGAGATAGCCGGCGTGAACCAGCAGCCCGCCGATGGCGACAGGCAGGATTTTGTCGCGCGCCGGCCAGGGCGCCGACATTGCCAACGACAAAAGCGTCAGCAACGCGATGACGATGAGGTAGCGGATTTCGAGAAAGGTGAAAGGCCCGACATGCGGCAGGCCCAGCTTGGCGAAGACGAAGCCCGTGGACCAGAGGATGACGAAGACGGCGGGGAGGAGGAAATTGGCGTGGGCGCGCGTGGGAGCCGCTGCTTTGGGTTTCGGGTCGTCCATTCCGGGTATCCGTGCGGCGATGATCGCCAGGCAGCCATAAAGCATCGCTCGGCGCGGACCAAACGACCGAATGTCGCAAAATCTGGCGCGGCGGAGGCCAGGGGCATTTGCGCGGCGCCTCGTCTCAAAAAACAGGCGGGAGTCATGGAATCGCTTCTATTCTTTTCAGGACCTCGTCGGCCTGAAGA
>JANYDZ010000306.1 GCA_025363375.1 Hyphomicrobiales bacterium | reverse complement strand
GCCGGCGCCGTTGTGAAAGAGCAGCGAAAAAATTCCCGAATCGACGGCAAGACCAACCAGCCCGACGCAGAGAAAACGGATGATCGCGCCGCAGATCGGCGCCAGTCCGAGGCCCTGGACAAGCCGGTCAATCAGACGCGACGGCGCGAAAGCGTTCTTGCCGCCCGCAATCACTGTCCCTTCGCTCAAAACCGGCATTTTGCGATCTGTTCCCGACGCCGCAAGCGGCAGCGCGCGCTGGCGACGTGAATCACTCCGGCGCTGGTCCATCAAAGGCGGAAAATATTAAGAAATATGTAACGATTGCCGCGCCGCGGTCGGCTCAAGCGGTGACATCCCGCCCGCCCCGTGCTACCCGCCGGCATGCTTGAAGGATTGCCCCCCAACAACGCCGCCCATGTCATGCGCCTTGTTTGCGATGAAGCCTCGGCGCGCGCCATTGTCGATATTGTCGTCGAGACATTCGACCCCGCCGAAACGGCCGCCGCCGCCTTCGAACAAGACCCCAACGCCGCGAGTTGGGACGCCGGACCCTGGACCGTCGAGGTCTGGTTCGCCGACGCGCCGGACGAAGAACTGGTGCGCGAACTTGTCGCCGTTGCCGCGGGCCCCGACGCGGCGCAAAAGCTCGCCTTCGACCGCGTCGCCCAGCGCGATTGGGTCGCCGCCTCGCTTGAGGGCCTCGCTCCCGTGCGCGCCGGCCGCTTTCTCGTGCACGGCTCGCATGATCGCGGACACGTAAAATCCAACGATATCGGTCTCGAGATCGAGGCGGCCCTCGCCTTCGGCACGGGCCATCACGGCACGACGCGCGGCTGCCTGTTGATGCTTGACGCGATCTTGAAGCGCCGCCGCCCCCGCAGCATCCTCGATGTCGGCGCCGGCACCGGCGTACTGGCCCTTGCGGCCGCTCGCGCGCTGCGCCAGCCCGTCGCCGCCGGTGATATATACCCGATCGCCGTGGACGCAGCGCGCGCCAATGCGCGGCTCAATGGCGCGGGGCCCTGGGTGCGCCCGGTCGTCGCGCGCGGCGTGCGGCACCCGGCGCTTGCCGGACGCGCGCCTTACGATTTGATTTTCGCGAATATTCTCGCGCGGCCCCTGCGCCTTCTGGCGCCCTCGATTTGCGCGCTGGCTTCGTCCGACGCCGACATCGTCCTGTCGGGATTGCTGGCGCGCGATGTGCCGGGCGTGTTGTCGGCCTATGCCGCGCAGGGTTTTGCCTTGACCCGGCGCGGCGAACTTGACGGCTGGTCCGCCTTGCTCATTCGGCGGCAAGGAGCGTCGGCGCGTCCCGCGCGATAAAATCGTCGTTGCATGATTGCGTCGCGGCGACGTTTTTCGGCTGCGCCGTTTTCAAACGGTGCGAAGGCTTGCCGTAGCTCCGCATTTGGCAATGCGGCGGACGCTTGCGGTTCGAGGCCCGTCCCATTTTGCAAATCCGGCGGCAACGCCAGTCGCCATTGCATGTGTTCATGTCTCATCCCTCCATGCCCGCGGTATCGAGCGCCCCCCAAATGGCGCAACCGTACAAAAAAGGGGGTGCGCCAACGCACTTGGTTGTAAATCAGCGGCAGGATTGAGCGGCCCGCCTTGCGATACCTCAAGGAGCCGACTAATCTGGCCCCATGTTTGAAAGCATCTTCCAGTCCTTCGACGACGCTTTGGCGTCGCGCCCTCCGCCAGATCGCCTTGAAGCTTTGCGCGCGCAATTCCAGCATCGCGGTTTCGAGGGAGTCCTGATTCCCCGCGCCGACGAGCATCAGAACGAATATGTGCCCGACAGCGCCGGACGCCTCGCCTGGCTCACGGGCTTCACGGGCTCGGCGGGCCTCGCCATTGTGCTCAAGCACGAAGCAGCCATCTTTGTGGATGGACGCTACGCCTTGCAGGTGCGCAACGAAGTCGACGCGAAAGCCTTCACGCCTTTCAACAGCGCGGAAACCTCGCCCGAGCGATGGATCGAGGACAATTTCCGCCCGGCCTGGCGGCTTGCCTATGATCCATGGCTGCATACGCCGGCGCAAATCGCGCGCTTTGAAAAAGCGGTGAAGAACGCGGGCGGCGCGCTGACGCCGCTGCGCAACAATCCCGTCGACATGATCTGGCTGGATCGTCCGCAACCGCCGCGCGGCGAGGTCGGTCTGCATCCGCCGCGATTTTCCGGCGAACCAGCGGACGCCAAGATCGCGCGCGTGAAAAAGGCTCTCGGACGCGCCGACGCGCTCGTCGTCAGCGATCCCCACGCCATCGCCTGGCTGCTCAACATGCGCGGCGGCGATTTGCGCCATACGCCGGTCGCCCTGTGTTTTGCGCTGGTCCCCGCCGAGGGGCGTCCCTCGCTTTACATCGACGCGCGCAAATTGCCGGCGACAGTGCGCGACAGCCTCTCGAAACACGTTTCGATCGAACTGCCGACGGCGATTGTCGAGGATCTGGAAAAGCTGGGACGCCAGAAAAAGCGCGTGCGCTTCGATGCGGCGACCACGCCCATGCGCCTCGTTCAGGCCGTCGAGAACAATGGCGGCGACCCCGATATTGGCGCCGATCCCATCGTGCTGATGAAAGCGCGCAAGAACGCCGTCGAACTCGGCGGCTCCCGCGCCGCGCATTTGCGCGACGGGGTGGCTTTCGTCCGCTTTTTAGCCTGGTTCGAACCGCAGGCGCGGCGCGGCAAGCTGACCGAAATCGACGTCGTCAAAGCGCTTGAATCGTTTCGCCGCGAAACCAACAAACTGAAAGACGTGTCTTTCCCCACGATTTCAGGCTCGGGCCCCAACGCCGCCATCGTGCATTACCGCGTCACCGAAAAGTCCAATCGCGCCATTGCGCCGGGGCTGTTCCTGCTCGATTCCGGCGCCCAATACGAAGACGGCACGACCGACATCACCCGCACCCTGGCCGTGGGCAAGCCCACGCCCGATATGCGCGACCGCTTTACGCGCGTGCTCAAAGGCCATATCGCCATCGCCACCGCTGTGTTTCCCGCCGGCGCCTCCGGCAGCCAGATCGATTCCTTCGCCCGCAAGAGCCTCTGGGACGCGGGTCTCGATTACGCCCACGGCACCGGCCACGGCGTCGGTTCCTATTTGTCCGTCCATGAAGGACCGCAGAGCATTTCACGGCTCGGCGCAACGCCGCTTGAGGAGGGCATGATCCTCTCCAACGAACCTGGTTATTACAAGGCGAAGCATTGGGGCGTCCGCATCGAGAATCTCGTCGTCGTGGTGCCGCGCAAGATCAAGGGCGCCGAGCGCAAGATGCTGGGCTTCGACACCCTGACGCTCGCCCCGATCGATCGTCGGCTTGTCGAAGTGAAACTCATGACGCCTGAAGAACTCGCCTGGCTCGACGCCTATCACGCGCGCGTGCGCAAGGCGCTCTCGCCTCTGCTCGACAAGGAGCTGAAGGCGTGGCTTGCCGACGCGACGAAGCCGCTGGGCAAGTAACGCCCTGAGCAGGGCTGCCGCCTATGGCTTTAGCAATTCCTTGATAATTTCGCTCATCACCCAACGGTCCTTGCCGCCGATTTCTCCGGTGAGGTCGTCAAGTTTCCAGGCGTCGCCTTCGCGCACAAAGATGTAGCGGATGTTGTGCATGTTCTTGCCGCCGGAATTGAACTTCGCGGCGACAATGCTTTTGCCCGCGGAAGCGCTTTCGGGCGAAACTTTCAACCCCTTGACCAACGGATCCTGCGAATTCGTCACGGGATCGAAATCGAGGCCGACATCTCCCGTGCGCTTCGACATGGCGTCGACCTCCGCCAGCCCTTTGCGAAGCGCCTTCGAGAACCAGCGGTCCCGCAGCGGTTTCTGGAAGAAAGCGGATTCGCCCGCGTACTTGCCGTCTTTGCCGGCGGAAATCTTGTACATCTGCTCCACGATCGCGCGTGGTTCCGTGGGGGTCTGCGCCGTGGCAACCGACGATGCCGCAAGACCGGTCATCGCAACGGCGCGGACAATGAGCGCGCGTCTGTTCATGTACCCTCTCCAATTCTCGCCAGCCATTCGTCCTCGGTGAGCGTCTCGATCCCGAGTTCCCGCGCCTTGGCCAGCTTTGATCCCGCGCCCGGTCCCGCGACCAATATATCGGTTTTCTTCGACACGGAGCCGGCGACTTTCGCGCCCAGCCGTTCCGCCCGCGCCTTGGCCTCGTCGCGCGTGAATTTTTCCAGCGCGCCGGTGAAGACAACCGTCTTGCCGGCGACCGGACTGTCGGATTTGACCGCCGCCATCGGCTCGGGCGCGACCTCCTTCAGCAGCGCGTCGAGAACCTCCTCGTTATGCGCCTCGGCGAAAAAATCAGCCAATGCTTCGGCGACGACATCGCCAACACCGGAGATGTTGTTGATTTCCGCGCGCGCTTCGGACCCGCGTTCCTTGGCCGCGCGCGCCGCCGCGCGCAACGCTTCAAACGTTCCAAAATGCCGCGCCAGCCGCCGCGCGTTCGTTTCGCCGATGCGCCGCATTCCCAGAGCGTAAATAAAACGATTGAGCCCAATGGAGCGCCGCGCCTCGATGGAGGCAAAGAGATTGCGCGTGGACGTTTCGCCAAATCCTTCGAAATTGCGGATTTTTGTCAAACTCGCGGGGTCGGCGTCGCGCCTCTGCAAGGTGAAAATATCCGCCGGCGTCGTGATCAGGCCTTTTTCAAAAAAGAACTCGATCTGCTTGTCGCCGAGCCCCTCGATATCCATCGCGAGGCGTGAACAGAAATGCTTCAGCCGCTCGACCGCCTGGGCGGGGCACACAAGTCCGCCCGAGCAGCGCCACACGGCGTCGGCCTCGCCCTTCTCGTCGACCTCGCGCACGGCCGCGGAATCGCACACCGGACATTTTTTTGGAAAATCATACGGCTTCGACCCGACAGGGCGTTTGTCGGCGACGACCTCGACGATTTGCGGGATCACGTCGCCGGCCCGCTGCACGACAACGGTGTCGCCTTCGCGAATATCCTTGCGCGCGATTTCGTCCTCGTTGTGCAGCGTTGCGTTGGTGACGACAACGCCGCCGACGGTCACAGGCTCAAGCCGCGCCACGGGCGTCAGCGCGCCGGTGCGCCCGACCTGAATGTCGATCTTCCTCAGAACAGTCGTCGCCTGCTCCGCCGGAAATTTATGCGCCACGGCCCAGCGCGGCGAGCGCGACACGAAACCAAGCCGCGCTTGCAGAGCCAGATCGTCCACCTTGTAGACGACGCCGTCGATATCATAGCCAAGCTTCGATCGCTCCGCCTCGATGGCCCGAAAATGCGCCGTGAGTTCGCCCGCGCCGCGGCAAAGTGCCAAGCGCGGATTGGTGGCCAGGCCAAAACCGGCGAAAGCCTTGACCATCTCGCGCTGGCTCGCCGCCGGCATCTCGCTCATTTCGCCCCAGGCATAGGCGAAGAAATGCAGCGGTCGTTGCGCCGTGATCGTGGAATCGAGCTGCCGCAACGAGCCGGCCGCCGCGTTGCGCGGATTGGCGAAGGTCTTTTCGCCGTCTTTCGCCTGCCGTTCGTTCAACGCCGCGAAATCCACGTGGCGCATGTAAATCTCGCCGCGCACTTCGCAGATGGAAGGCACGCCGCGTCCATGCAGCTTGTGCGGCACATCCGTGATCGTGCGCGCATTGGCGGTGACGTCCTCTCCTTCGAAACCATCGCCGCGCGTCGCCGCCTGCGTCAGCGCGCCGTCAACGTAGCGAATGTTGCAGGAAAGCCCGTCAATTTTCGGCTCCGCGGTGAAAGCCAGCGGCGCGGTCTCGCCAAGCCCGAGAAAGCGCCGCACGCGCGCGACGAATTCCTCGACCTCCGCCTCGTCGAACACATTGCCGAGAGACAGCATCGGCACGACATGGCGCACCTTGGCGAATTTTTCCGAAGGCGCGGCGCCGATCTGTTGGGAGACAGCCGAGCCGGCAAGTTCGGGGAATGCTTTCTCGATTTTTTCGAGGCGCCGCCGCAGGGCGTCATAATCGGCGTCCGAAACAGTCGGCGCGTCCCGCTGGTGATAGCTTACGTCGTGCGCGGCGATTTCCTCGACGAGCCGCGCGTGCTCCGCTCGCGCTTCAAGCTGCGTCGGGGAGGCGATGGGCACGGGTGCTTTCATACCGCCGATGTACCTTGAGACGCAGCGCTCGGGAAGGCGTCACCCGGCGCCCGCCAGCAATTTGCCCGCCGCCGCGCGCGCCTCTTCGGTCACGTTCGCGCCGGACAGCATGCGCGCGATCTCCTCGCGCCGCGCGATCGGCGCCAGCGGCGTGATCCGCGTCGCGACCCGTTTGCCCTTGTCGGCGACATCCTTGGCGATCTGGAAATGACCGCCCGCGCGCGCCGCCACCTGCGGCGCATGGGTCACCGCCAGCACCTGCACGCGCGCGGCGAGCTGCTTCAGGCGCTGGCCGATGGCGTCGGCGACGGCGCCGCCCACGCCTGTGTCGATTTCGTCAAACACCAGCGTCGGCGCCGAGCCACGATCGGCAAGGGCCACCTTCAGCGCCAGCATGAAACGCGCGAGTTCGCCGCCCGAGGCGATCTTCATCAGCGGCCCCGGCCTGGTGCCCGGATTGGTCCGCACCCAGAATTCCACGCGGTCGATGCCTTCGGGACCGGCCGCCTCCGCGTCAGCCTCAAGTTGGGTCGAAAACGTCGCTCTCTCGAGCTTCAGGGGCGCGAGTTCCTTGTTGACGGCCTTGTCGAGTTGCGCCGCCGCCGTTTTGCGCGCGGCGGATAAAGCCGCTGCTGCCGCGGCAAAGCGCGCGCCAGCCCCCTTCTCGTCCTTCGCGAGCTGAATCAGGCGCGCCTCGCCCGCGTCGAGCGACGCCAGATCGCCAGCGAACTTTTCCGCCAGCGCCGCAAGAGCGTCGACGGGTTTCGCATATTTTCGCGCCGCCGCGCGCAAGGCGAACAGGCGCTCCTCCGTGCGCTCAAGTTCGCGCGGATCAAAGCGCGCGTCGCGCAGGGCCTGTTCAATTGTTTGCGCGGCGACTTCCAGCGCCTCGATCGCTTGATCCAGCGCCTTGACCGACGGCTCGATCAATTCCGGCGCCTGCGCCGCGCGCCGTTCCAGCCGGCGCATAACGCCGGAAAGTTCCGGCGTCGGCGCATGTTGCCCGGCCAGCGCTTCATGCGCCTCGCGTAATTCCGCCGTTACCTTTTCCGCCTGCATCATGCCCGAACGTTTGCTTGCAAGCTCTTCTTCTTCCCCGGGGAGCGGCGCGAGCTTGCCAAGTTCCGCGTGAGCGTGGCGCAGATAATCGGCGTCCGCGCGCGCCTTCGCGACGCGCGCTTCCTCCACGGCAAGCTCCGCCCGCACCGCCCGCCAGGTTGTGTAAGACTCACGCACCAGGGAGACTTCTTTGCCAAGTCCGCCAAAAGCGTCGATCAGCGCGCGATGACGGGTGCCGTCAACCAGAGCCCGATCATCGTGCTGACCGTGAATTTCCACCAGCGCCGCGCCAATCTCGCGCAAAACCTGCACACTGACAGGCTGGTCGTTGACGAAGGCGCGCGTGCGCCCGTCCGCCATCTGGGTGCGGCGCAAAATGAGGTCGCCCTCCACAACCAGATCGTTGGCCCGGGCGAGTTGCCGTACGCCGTGATCGCTCGCCAGATCGAAGGCGGCGGTCACCTGGCCCTGCGGTTGGCCGGCGCGCACCAGCGATCCATCGCCGCGCGCGCCCAGCGCCAGCGCGAAAGCATCGAGCAGGATGGATTTACCTGCCCCGGTCTCGCCGGTCAGCACCGTCAGCCCGACGCCCAGCGCCAGATCGAGCCGATCGATCAGAACGATGTCGCGGATCGAGAGCTGTATGAGCATGTGGCGGCAGCGACGTCAGCCGATCCTTCGGAAAATACGCGAAAGCCAGGAGCCCTTGTCTTCACTCGGCGAAAGGCCGCCGGCCTGCAGCAGCTTGAACGCGTCCTTGTACCAGTCGCCATCGGGGTAATTGTGGCCCAGAATAGCGGCGGCGGTCTGCGCTTCATGGGTGACGCCAAGCCCCATATAAGCCTCGGTCAGACGGTAGAGCGCCTCTTCCACGTGCCGGGTCGTCTGGTATTTGCCGATAACCTCGCGGAACCGGTTTACGGAAGCCTGGTAATTCCGCCGCCCCAGATAGAACCGCCCGACGGACATTTCCTTGCCCGCGAGCTGATCGCGCATAACCTGGATTTTGTATTTGGAATCCTCCACATACTCGGATTTTGGATATTTTTCGACGAGTTGGTTGAACAAGATCAGACCCTTTTCGGCGCGTTCCTGATCGCGCGAAATATCCGGCACCTGATTGTAGTAGGACATCGCCGCAAGATAGAGGGCGTAAGGCGCTTCCGAGGAAGCTGGATAAAGATTCACATAACGCTGCGCATTGGTGATGGCCTCGTCGTAATTGCCGCCCTGATAATGCGCATAGGTCGTCATCAACAGGCCCTTCCGCGAATGGGCGGAAAAAGGATATTGCTTGTCGAGATCGCCGAATTTCTTCGCGGCGCCGTCCGAATCCCCCTTTGCCAGACGCGCCAGGCCCTGATCGTAAATCTGATCCGGCGGCTCTTCCGGCAGCAGCTTGGTCTCGTACTTTTCGCCGCCAAATGGATTGAGGCCGTCAAGCGTGGAACAGGCCGCCATCGGCGCGCACATGGCCGCCAAAATCGCAATCCGTATCGCCGCCATGCCCGGGCGAGCGAATTTCGTGGGCTGGAACCTGCCTGATGCCATCATGTCAAACTCGCGGGCTGACGCCGAATCGAATGCGCGCTTCACCCCCTCCGGGACGATCCACGCGCATTCTTTAACCTAAACGATTCACCAACGCCACCGTTGGCGCCGCAGAACACCATGAAAGGGTAAATATGGCGGTAGAAAGTCGATTCCGCCCGCAACCTGAAAAGCTCGGCGTTGCCGGCCGCCAGTTCAGTTCACTTCGCTCGCATAGGCCGCGCCGGCAAAAGCATACCGGCCAATGGTGGGTACAGCACGCCGGGCGTCCGCATCGACGATCGTATAAGCGCTTTGGTCGGCAAACAGCGCTTCCAGCACGGCCACGTTCATCTTGTGACCGCCGCAAAACGACCGGTACACGCCAACCAGCGGCGCGCCCGCCAGCGCCAGATCGCCCACGGCGTCCAGGGTTTTGTGGCGAACAAACTCGTCTCCAAACCGCAACCCGCCGGGATTGAGCACCCGCTCGCCATCGAGGGCTATCGTATTGTCGAGCGAGGCGCCCAGCGCGAAGCCGGCCTTCCACAAGCGCTCCACGTCGTGCAGGAAGCCGAAGGTGCGCGCCCTCGACAGATCGCGGCGAAAACTCGCCGCGTTGAGATCGATGATTCTTTTTTGTCGCCCTACGACATCGGCGGAGAAATCAATTTCCACCTCAAGGCGAAACCCCTCTTCGGCGGGGCGCAGCTCGGAAAACGCCCGACCGTTCTCGACCCGGACCGGCTTGAGAACCTTGATAAAACGCCGAGCAGCCCTGAGTTCGACAATCCCGGCGCGGTCGATCGCATCGACAAAATCCGCCGCCGACCCGTCCATGATCGGCACCTCCGGACCATCGATTTCGACAACCGCGTTGTCAACGCCAAGCCCCGAGAATGCCGCCAGCAAATGCTCAACCGTGGAAACGGTCGCGTCGTCGCTATGACCGATCACTGTGCACAGCTCGGTCAGCGAAACCTCCGACCAGCGCGCTTCGATCAGACGTTCGCGCCCCCCGGGAAGCCCGGTGCGCAGAAAACTGATCCCCGTATTGGCGCCGGAAGGGTGCAGTATAAGACGCACGGGAGAATTGGAATGAACGCCGGCCCCGGCAACCATGGCGCATCTGCGAAGCGTCGTCTGTTTGGCAACCCGCATCAAATATCCAATCTATTAAGCGCATACGATCCGATTCCCGGGTGGTGTCCCCCCATCAACCGGCATTTCGTTCGCGAGACGCGCTTGTCCAGAACTCCAAAAACTCTTGACCCGACACTGACGCCAATGTCCGAATCACAACGACGGACCGTTCGAACGCCGGTCAAATTAACCCCGTTGCGCCACCAGACCAAATCACGCTTTCTTACTCACTGTTACAATGGAATTGGATACGGATAACTCACCAAGTTAATGATTTTTAAACGATTTATCTAAATAAAAAATCGGCGCCCGGAAAACCGGACGCCGACCACATTTGCCCTCGTTTTCAAACAGGCCTCAGCTCGATTGCCGGCGTAGGAACGCGGGAATTTCGAGTTGCTCGTCCTCGTACTGGCGCTGCGGGGCGATACGCCCGTGCAAGTCAAGCGCGGCCTGCTGGCGCGGCTGCGGAGCCTGGAGCGAGCGTTTGGCGTATTCCGAGTGGGTTTCCTGGACTGGCGCCGGCGCGGAGGCCGGACGATAGGTCTGCTGCGGCGGCTGAACAGGCGTCGGTCGGCGCACAGGCGGCGCGACAGCGTCTTCCTGGCGACTCATGCCGAACGAGGCAAGACGTTCGAGCAGCGTCCTGCGCTTGGTGTCAACCGAAACGTCCGCCGGCTGGGAGCCAGCGCGCTGCGCCCTGATCTGGTTTTGCGCGGGCAAAGGCAATTCCTCGACAGTCGGCATGCGCGGCGCGCGAACAGGTTGTTCCGCGGCTGGCGGAATGAACGGCCCGGCTTGCATCTGATACTCGGCCCGGCGCTGTTCCGGCTGCGGCTCGGGATAATGAACAGGCCGCGGCGCCACGGGTTGAATGTGCACGTCCTGGACGTTCTGCGCCGCTGCTGGCTGCGATGGGGCCGATCCGACAAAAGGCAGAGGTTGTTGCCGCGCAAGCTCGCTTGCCGCGGACGCCGCCTCAAAATGCGCCGGCGCGGCAGTCGGGGCGTTCACGACAATCGCCGTCTGATGGCGTTGCGCCAGAGCCGCGTGCGCGGCCTGGGCGCGCAGGCGCTGCGCGGCCTCGGCGATGCGGCTTTCCGCCATCTCGATTTCCTGCGAGTTGGCGGGCTTGTCGATGCCCGTCGCCACGACCTCTTCGACAATCCAACCATGACACTAAGTGCGTAACCGCGTCTCAGAACCCTGCTGTATGCGCTGGAGA
>JANYDZ010000288.1 GCA_025363375.1 Hyphomicrobiales bacterium | reverse complement strand
ATCGCATTCACGTTTGTTTTCTTGCAATTTGCATCGGCGAAATCCCTGTGATTCACTTGCTTTGTGAGGCACAAGGCGGGAGATTCGCGATGCGTCCCAGCGAAGGGCGCGACAGCGGGCAAAATGATTTTTTTCGGGCGCGGCTCGATCAGATTGTTAGCTTGCAACATGCAGACCGTGTGAAAACTCCGCGCCCAAATTAAATTTGGTCGAAAATGGCCGCGCAAATCCCAAATTTTTGCGATTTTGACTGTTCTGAGCGGCCTGAGTGCGAATTCCGATTCAATCCGGCCACCGATTCCGATCGGAATGCATGGCCGGCTTCGTCGGAATACGCAGTTAGGGGTCCACTTCACGCCAGGCAAGAGACAGATTGCAACTCTCGGGGAAAAAATATCCGAGTCTCCGTATAAGCGCCATTGGGGTAGCGTTCGGGCTGCATGTGAGGCGCTCGCAGCTTTTCATGATGGGCGCATTTCCCGTGATACTTTACTGGCAGGCAAAGTAACGACGACCCAGCGCATCACGATCCCACTAAAAGACAGATGGACTGCTCTCAAACGCGACAATTACCGTTGTGCCAGATGCGGAGCGAGTCCTTCGAACGACCATAAAGTTGAACTTGAAGTTGACCACATTCATCCAGTTGCAAAGGGCGGAGGAAATGAACTGGAAAATCTTCAGACCCTTTGCCGCAAATGCAACCAAGGTAAGAAAGATCGCGCCTGATTTTGGTGAGTGAGCGGATCACCAAGTTGCGCAAACGAGCTGAAAACCCCGCGCGGCTATTTCAGCGATTCTCAAAATTCGTGAATTTCGCGAATCAGCCGGGCGCAAAACGCCTAAAAATCCCGGCTTTCCAGCATGAATTTTTTTGATTCAACCATTTTGGGGCGAGTGAAAGCCTCAAACCCGTTCCGCTTCGCTTCTGGAAATCGACCGCAGGCCGAAGCCCCTGCGGGAGTGGCTTCGTGGACAGTTTACCTTCCCCCAACCTTCGCCGCTCAGCGCGTCGTCGAAATGGATAGGCGGCAAAAGCGCTTCTCCCGTGAAACCGGGAGAAGGGGAACCGCCCTGCCCCCTCACCTCGACCGACACATTCCCGTTGTCGTCGTCTCGCTGTCGCCGTCGCTATAGGCGATGGCGAGCGAGCCGCCGCGCAGCGCGGTGATGCGGCCGGCGTACCATTCGCCCCGCCTCTGCCAGTTGCAGTCCACGCTCGAGCCGACGCGCCAATCGTAGGGGCGCACCTGATTGCCGGGCCGCGTCTCCACATCGCCGTCGTCATAACGGATGGCGACGAGGCCGCGCGCGTCGGATTGCACGATGCCGGGGAACCAGTATTTCCCGCCCTGAAACCGGGCGAGGACCCATTCGCCGCGCTGGAACGCGAGGGCTTGCGAGCCCGCCAACGCGTTGATTGCGCGCGTCGGCGACAGGGCACTTGAAAAGATTCTCGACAATGGTCCGCGCGCGGCCCTGCGTGATGGAACGCCCGCCGGGCGCCGGCCGGGCGACGGCGGCGCCCGACAACAGGGCGGACCCGACGAGCCCCGCGATGCAATGTTTCTGGAAATGCCTGCGCATGTTGCCTCCCTGCGGGCCCGAACGCCTCAATCCATGGGCTCGATGACTTCCTTGAGCCTGTCGATCACGGTCTTCGACATGGACATGTCGCGGTCAATGAGCGCGCTGACTTCACCCGCGGCGAGGATTTCGGGCTCGCTCGAAAAGCGCGAGGCCTCGGTCAGAAAGGCCTCGTCCTTCGCCATGGCCTCAAACGCCTTGCGCAAGGCCGCCGCGCGGTCCGCCGGCACGTTCGGCGGGGCGTAGAGGACGCGGCCAATGGTGGAGACGCTGGCGAGCAGTTCAAGCACCTGCCTGTCCTCCCCGTTCTTTGCGAGTTCCACGATGGTCGGGCTGTCGGGCACGTCGCGATGCCGTTGCAGCGCGATCGTATAAATGAACCTGACCTTTTTCCCGGCGATCCAGCCGGCTTTGTTCCTGATGAATTCCAGCGTCGACGAGCCGACGCCCTGCGTCTCGCCGCGCTCCATGGCCAACGTCGTCGCGGCTTCGTTCTCGTAGCCGCGCACGACCCTGAACTTCGTGCCGACCAGACGGTTGAGCGTCCAGGGAACGAACGCCGCCGCGCCGACCGCCGAAGAAGCGCTCATGAAAATATCGCGCTGTTTGGCGTCCTCGACGCTCGCCACGCCGGACGTGTGCCACGCCGTGCCGAACGTCGTGATGGGATCGAAGCGGCCGATGACCGTGAATTTCCGCGGCTCATAATTGGCGGTCGGCTCGGTCAAACGATTGAGAATAACACTGGGCTGCACGAAGCCCAGCGTCGAGCCGTCCTTCGGCGCGAGCAAGTAGAGCCATTGAAACGCCCGCAGGCTGGAGGCGCCCGGCATGTTCTGCACAATAATTGTGGGATTGCCCGGCAGGAATTTGCCGAGCCAGCGCGCCATGAGGCGGCCCGTCGTGTCGTATGTACCGCCCTCGGCGGAGCCGACGACGAGCGTCACCACGCGGCCTTTGTAGAATTCTTCAACGGGATCGGCGCGCGCCTGCGCGATGAGCGCGGCGCAAAGCGGCAGACTGGCGACAAGGCGCCTCACGTCGGAATGACGGTTCCCGCCACCGTCGTGCGCAGCATCAATCGGCGCTGATCGGCGGGAAAATCGTCGCGCGCGTGGGTCGAACAGCGGTTGTCCCACAGCAGGACATCGCCGACTTTCCACTGGTGGCGGTAGATGAATTCCGGCTTTTCCGTGTGATCGAACAGCGCGTCGAGCAGCGGTTGCGCCTCTTGATCGCTCATGCCTTCGATGCCGGTGGTCATCAGGCGGTTGACGTATGTGGATTTGCGCCCGCTCTGATCATGCGTGCGAAAAACCGGATGGCAGGATTGCGCGAAGGCCTCCGTGCCCTTGCCGTCGCCTTTTTGCGTCGAACCGTAATTGTAGTGGTGCCTGGCCTTTTTGCCTTCGAGTTTCGCTTTCAGGGCGGGATCGAACGTGTCGTAGGCCGCGTAGCCCGAAGCAAACAGCGTGTCGCCGCCATAGGTGGGAATCTCAAGCGAATAGAGCATCGTGCCGTTGTGCGGGAGATCATGATGGATCATGTCGTGGTGAAACATCATTTCGCCGTCGGGCAGCGCGCCGATGGGCTCGCCGTTCTCGCGGATGTTGGAAATCATCATGATTTTGGGCAGCAGCTTGTTGAACCCCGGCGGAAAATACTTGGGCGGACGGCCGAGCGCGCCGACCTCGCCGAAATAGGCGGTGAGACGCAGTTGATCCTCCTGCGAAAGCCTCTGGCCGCGAAACAGAATGACGATATGGTCGAGCCACGCCTTGTTGATCGCGGCGACATCGGCTTCGCTCAATGGCTGCGACAGGTCGAGTCCGCGCAATTCCGCGCCGATATGCTTTGAAAGCGGAACGACTTCGAGCTTGCTCGTGGTCATGACGTTCATGGGGCGTCTCCTTTGGCCCGCGGCGGGCCGGATTGATTTGAAGGGAGACTACAGGAGCGGATGGCGGGAGGGCAAATACGCGCGCGGATCGCCGCTTCAGCCGCTTCAGCCGTTGCGCCGGCCTGCCCGATGCGGCATCCTGCCGTCAAAATTCAATCCTCATTCTGGAAACCCCATGCGTCCCGTCGAACTCTACTGCTGGCATTTCATGTCCTATCCGCATCTGCCGAAGGACTTTGACGAGAAATATGACACCGGCTGGGTCACCGTTCCCAACAAGCTCTGGGACAAGGAGAAGTCGAAGGGCCTGTTGCGCCAATACATCGACCAGCTCGTTTACGCTTCGCAGATTGGTTTCGACGGCATGGTGCTCAACGAGCATCATCAGAACATTTACGGCCTGATGCCCTCTCCCAACATCATCGCGGCGGCGCTGGCCCATGCGACGCGGCGCGGAAAAATCGTCGTGCTCGGCAATCTCCTGCCCCTGCACATGAATCCTTTGCGGGTGGCGGAAGAATACGCCATGCTCGACAATATGTCCGACGGGCGGCTCATTGCCGGCTTCGCGCCCGGCTCCGGGCCCGAGACCTTCAACTACGACATCCCCTCGGCGCCTTCGCGCGAAAACTTTTGGGAAGCCGTCGATCTCATCCGCGAGGCCTGGACGAAACCCGGCCCCTTCGCCTACGAGGGCAAGCATTATCCCCTGCGTTACGTGAACCCCTGGCCACAGCCCACGCAGCGCCCGCATCCGCCGATCTGGATTCCCTCGGGGCGTTCAAAAGGCACGCTTCGGCAGATCGCCAGGCACGGTTATTCCTATTTTCTGTCCTCGCGCAGTCACGGCGCGGCGACGGCCAAAGCGCAGCAAACCTTTGCATCGGTGCTCGGCGAATACGGGCAGAAGTACGAACCCCACCGCATGGGCATTCTGATGTCCTGCTGCGTCGGCGAGACCGACAAGGAAGCGCAGGAAAAGTCCGAGGAAGGCATCTGGTACTTCCTCAAGAACTGCCTCAAGGGACACCAGCGCCGCGAGGGCCGCCAGCTCACCTTTGGGCCCGGCGTGCCCTATATTCCCCCGGAGGAATGGCGCGACTTTCTGAAATTTTCCGATCCCACAACGCCCTTGCTCGGCGACACCGAGGACTGGGACGATCTCGAACGCTCCGCCTCGATCCTCGTCGGCAGTCCCGACACCGTTTACGAGCGCCTCGCCGCGTTGCTGGAACAGGCGCCCGTCGGCAATCTCCTGCTGCAATTCCACCTCGGCAACATGGCCGACGATTTTACGCGCGAGAGCATGAACCTTTTCGCGACGCGCGTCGCGCCGCGACTGCGCGAAAAATCAAAGGAGATTTTCGCCAGGAAATTTCCCTATTTAAACGAAAGCATGCCGGAGGCGGTCAAGTGAGCACACGTGTCATCGACGCCCACGGGCGCAAGGTCGCCCTGATTGAAGCGGGATCCGGCGAGCCTCTCGTCTATCTCCATGGCTTTGCCGATTTGCACGGCGCCATGGGCGAGTTGCAACCCTTTCACGAGGGGCTTGCGAAAAATCGCAGGGTCTACGCCCTCGCCATGCCCGGCGTGAACGGTTCGGGCGACCTGGCCGAGGGCTGGAGCCCCGAGGACGTGACCTTCTCGTTGTTGCAGACGTTCGACGCGCTGGGCCTGCAACAATTTGATCTCGTGGGCCATTGCACGGGCGGCTGGTTCGCGGCGGAATTTGCCGTGCGCCATCCAGAACGCGTGCGGAAGCTGGCGTTGATTGGCGCCGCGGGCCTCTTTGTATCGGGGGAACTCATCGGCGATGTCTTCATGAACGCGCAGCCGGAGCGCGGCGTCGATTACAAGACGTTGCGGCGAATGTTGTTCTCCTCCAGCGACCATCCCGTCGCGCAACAATATTATCCCGATATTCGCGGCGATATGGATGTGGAAGTGCGCCGCTACGAGATGCTGCGGTTCGGCTCCTTCACCGGTTTCAAGCCGCCGTATTTCTACAACCGCTCGCTGATCGACCGCCTGTACCGCGCGTCCATGCCGGCTTGCGTGATCGCAGGCGAGAAAGACGGCATGGTCCCCCTCGCCCACGCGCACGCCTACGCCAGGGGCCTGCCGGGATCGGGCGGGAAGGCGCATGTGATCGCCGGCGCGGGACACGCCGCGCATCTGGAGGAGCCGGGCAAGGTCGGCGAGATTCTGGCGGATTTTTTGCAGCGGTAAAGCGGCCGCCGCTCCCGATTGCGCCTCCTCGTCCGATCCCCTAATCTGCCGCCATCAATTCAGGAGGGAACCTCATGCTCACAGCAAAGGACATCGGCGGGATGATGGCGATGATGCCGGCCTTCGCCACCGACGACGCCGCCGACATCAGGGCCCGCGACACCGTCAGCGTTCCGCGTTTGCACGCCGGGCTCGACCGCATGGTGCGCGACGGGGCGAATGTCGTCTCCACCACCGGCAGCTTCGGCGAATGCCACGCGCTGTTGCAGGAAGAGTTCGCCGTCGTCGCCAACGAATCGGCCGCCGTGATGAAGCAGCGCGTTCCCCTGTTCGTCGGCGTCACCGCGCCCAACGCGCGCGAGACCCACGAGCGCATGAAAATCGTCGCGCAAACCAAAGCCGATGGCGTGCTCATCGGCATTCCCTATTATTTTCCCTCTTCGCAGGCGAATGCGCTTCGCTTCATCCAGGACATGGCGAAGGAATTCCCCAAACTCAACATGTTGCTCTACCACAACCCCGCCCTGCACAACGTCACGCTGAACGTCGAGCTCTTCCCGGAGTTCGTCAGGATTCCGCAGATCGTCGGCATGAAGGACAGCCACCGCGAACCCATGACCCTGATCAAACTCGACCAGATCGTCCGGGGCAAAATCGCCATCATGGTCAATCAGTTGCAGATCATCCCCTACAAGAGCCTCGGCGCCTCCGGCTTCTGGTCCATTGATTCCTGGATGGGCCCGTGGCCCTTCCTCGCGCTGCGCGACGCGGTCGCGCGCGGCGACGACGCGGCGGCCAAAGCGATCATGCTCGACATAGCTCCACCCGGCACCGTGAAGACCGATCTGTCGTGGCGCGAGACCGCCTCAAAAATCGCCATTCGATACGCCGGCTACGTCGAGCCCGGCCCGCTGCGCCCGCCTTTCCTCGAAATTCCGCCGGAGGTCGACGCGGCCCAGCAAAAAAAGGCCGAGCGCTGGAAGGCGCTCTGCGCGAAATATCGCCCGGCCTACGAGTCAAAAGCCGCCTGATCGCGGCGATTCCCTCTTCGCGCGCGGCGCGTGGAAGGGTTCTGGCGGCGTTGGCTCGCCCGCGATTTCCATTGTTTTGCGCGCCGCGCCAAAACATTCTAAAAATACCGCGACTCGCGCGGGCGGATTCTTCGCGCGCGGCGGCGGAATCCGGCGCATGGCCAATCATATTTCGATCACTGTGGACGATCTGCGAGAGGCGGTCCGCAACGATCATCTCGTACTCCACTACCAGCCGGAAATGACCGCCGACGGCGCCCGCATGGAATGCGTCGAAGCGCTGGTGCGCTGGCAGGATCCCGAGCGCGGCCTGATCCCGCCGAGGCTGTTCATTCCGCTGGCGGAAAAGTCCGGTCTCATTGGCGAGCTCGGCGCCTGGGTCATCCGGCGCGCTTGCAGGGAAGGCGCCGCCTGGCCCGGACTGATGATCGCCGTCAACGTGTCGCCCTTCCAGTTCCGCGATCCAGGATTCGTCGATTTCGTCCGGGCCACCGCCGATTCCGCCGGCCTGCCCTTCAACCGCCTTGAGATCGAGGTGACCGAAGGCGCCTATTTCGACGACGTCGACCGCGCCCAGAACGAATTGCGCCGCCTGCGGGCGCTGGGCATGTCCATCGCTCTCGACGATTTCGGCACCGGCTATGCCTCGCTGACATATTTGCGCCGGTTGCCCTTCACAAAAATCAAGATCGACAAGAGTTTCGTCGATGAATGCCAGTCGGTCGGCGCCGCCGCCATTATCCACGCTGTTGTCGCGATGTCGCGCGCGCTCGGCCTGAAAGTGACGGCCGAGGGCGTCGAGACAGTCGAGCAGCAACGCTTTTTACGCGCGGCGGGTTGCCACTACTTGCAGGGCTTTCTGTTCTCGCCCGCGGTTCCAGCGCGCGACATTTCGGCAAAGCTCGCCGCGCTCAACGCCGCTGGCCAAGTGTGACGCGTTGGCCAGGGTGATCGCGCGGGCTGGGCGCGATGCGCAATCACAAAGCGCGCCGATCCCGCGCCGGCGAAATCGAACCGCGGGCGCGGACCAGACGAAAACTGAACGGTCCTCGATACAATATCTTTGGCGGCGCGACTCCTTACCCCTTGGGGGCGACGCTCGCCGCCGTCTGCCCGAAGAGTATCTTTTTGGCCTCTTCCGTCATGCCTTCGTTGCGCAATCCCTCGCCCTTTGCGTAAGCGCGCGCGACCGCGGGACGCGCTTTCATCATCTCGAACCAGCGCTTGAGGTGCGCAAAGTCCTCGATATTCTGGCCCTGATTGGCGTAGGGCACGACCCAGGGATAGGCCGCCATGTCGGCAATCGAGCAGGCGCCGCAGATATACGGACCTTTTGCCAGCTGGCGATCCAGAACGCCGTAGAGACGGTTCGTCTCGTTCACATATCTATCAATGGCGTAAGGTATCTTTTCCGGCGCGTAATTGCGGAAATGGTGGGTCTGGCCGGCCATCGGTCCCAGACCGCCCATCTGCCAGAACAGCCATTGCAGCACATTGGCCTTTTCGCGCGCTGTCGACGGCAAAAATTGTCCCGTTTTCTCGGCGAGATAGACGAGAATCGCGCCCGATTCGAACACCGAGATCGGAGCGCCGCCATTGGCCGGCGCCTGATCGACGATGGCGGGCATGCGATTGTTCGGCGCAATCTTGAGAAAGTCCGGCTGGAATTGCGCGCCCTTGCCGATATTGACCGGCTTGATGGCGTAAGCGAGGCCCGCTTCCTCAAGAAAAATCGTGATTTTGTGGCCATTGGGGGTGGGCCAGTAATGCAGATCGATCATGGGAGCCTCGTGTTTGAACGCACGCGGCATTATCGCTTCCCGGCGGCCTATTCAACCCGCGAGGAATTCCCATTTGCGGAATAATGTCCCCAGATCGCGCAAAACCGGAGCCATCGCGCGTTCGAACGACAGCCCCATGCTCATGCGGCGCGCGACGCCGCTGACCAGGGGCGCGGACGCCGACAACGTCAGCGCGGCGTGTTGCCCGATGGGAACCGGTCGCCCGATGTGGCAAATGGCGTCGCCGGGAAAGCCGTCGAGTGGTTGCGCAAGCGCGGTTCGAAGCGCGGCCGCCAGATCGAGCGCCGCGCGC
>JANYDZ010000281.1 GCA_025363375.1 Hyphomicrobiales bacterium | reverse complement strand
GAATGGTTTTTCGCAAAGTCAAAGCGGCTGGTTTGAGGAACGAAACAATGACGCCGACGCCGCTCAGCGCGCAATTGCCTGTCCAACTTGAAGCAGGGCTGCATTTGCAGTTGGACGATGCGAGAGCGTTTGGACGGCAATTCTCGTCCCGATACCAGTCGGCGGCTCCCTACCCGCACATCGTTATCGACGATTTTCTGCCGCCCGTGCTGGCAACGGAAATACTCCGGCATTTTCCCGCCGATCCCAAAGCGCACGACGTGAATTTTGAAATGGGTTTCGCGGGCCACCACAAGCGGCAGATTCTTCCCTATGATTGCGACGAATTCGTCAGAACCCTGTTTGCCTTCATGAACTCCGCGCCAATCATTCTGTTTCTCGAGGAACTGACGGGAATCAAGGGATTGATACCCGACCCGCATTATACCGGCGGCGGATTTCACGAGATCGCGACAGGCGGATTGTTGGGCGTTCACGCGGATTTCCGCCTCAACAAGGAGCTCAACCTCGCGCGGCGGTTGAATATTCTCATCTATCTGAACCCTGGCTGGAGGACCGAGTGGGGCGGCCAGATTGGTCTTTGGGACCCGACCATGAAGATCGAGGCTGAGAAGATAGACCCGGTCTTCAATCGATGCCTGATATTCAACACGGACGCCCAATCCTATCATGGACATCCCGATCCCCTGCAATGTCCGCCGGACGTCAAGCGCCGCTCGATCGCGCTGTATTATTATACCGCGTCGCCCAGCATCCGGGACGAAATTTCAGCCGACAGCACAATGTATGTGCCGCGTCCCGGCGAAAACATGAGCGTTCGGCTCAACGCGTTGCGCGGCCGCATGCGCAATCATCTCAAGGACTGGCTGCCGCCCGTCCTGGTGCGCGCCGTGCGCAACGCAAAGGCAAGGCGCGATTAGATTTCCGCGGCGCCGAATGTCTTTCCGACGGGATGTTGAATCCGATGAATTGTTTGTGATTCAGGCAAGGCGCCTGATTTAAAAAACGCCGACAGGGACCATGGAAAAATTTGAACGTTGCGAGCGTGGTTGCTGCGATCCCCGGCGCTGGCCGCTCTGCGGCCAGGTGTTCCCCTTGCCGGGCCTGTAGAGGACTTTCGCCTCCTGACAGGCGCGCGCCGGGCGCATCCAACGAAAAGCCCCCGCGCTGCTCCGCGCGGGGGCTCTTTATCCACTACATTAAAACCTCAGCGCGCCAGCGGGTCTGGCCGCATCTGCAGCTTGAAGACCTTGGGTCGTTCGCCCTTGCCGCTCTCGCTGTGAAAGACGGCGCGGGTTCCGGAGGTGGTCCACAGGCCCTTGCCTTTCCAGCCGGTGTTCGGATCGTCGATGCGCCCGTCGGCGTTCTTGGTGAAGAAGCCGAGCGGATAGGGAACGCGCAACGAGACGAACTTGCCGCCGACGAGAGCGAGCAGGGACTCGCTGCCGTTGGCCATGGCGATCGGCACGTCCTTGCCGAGGCCGAGCGTGTCGAACCGGTCAACCCAGATGTAATAGGCGTGTTCGGCGCTGTTCTCGTCGGTGACGCCCTTCATGGACGGCCCCGGGAACTTGTAGAGGGTCCATCCCTCGGGGCAGTGCTTGCCGCTGACGGCGGCGGGTCCATTGAGCGGGCCTTTGCACTTCGTCCGGTCGAAGCTCGCCATGTGGCCGCTCGCCAGCACCGTCCACGCGACGCCGTTCGAGTCGATGTCGATGCCGCGCGAACCAAACCCGCTCGGCGGCAGATAGACTTCGCCAAGGCCCGTGTTGGTGGGGTCCTGACCCGGCTCGAAGCGGATGATGTAACCGGGCTGCTCCATGCGGGAGAAGCCGACGTCCATGGCCTGTCCCCAGATGGAATCGTCCTTGGGCGAGGGCTGCACGCCGTAGAAGCCGGCGATCATGCGCCTGTCCTTGGCGGGATCGAGCGGTTGGTTGGCCTCGGTGTAGGGCCCGCGCTTGCCGTCGCCATTGGTGTCGAGCACCAGGGGAGCCCAACCCTGCGACTTCACGTCGTCGCCGGTCTCGTCGTACATTTTGGTGTTGAGCCAACCGATGGCGATGGCGGCGGGGCCGCCAGCGCTGGTCCACAGGGTGTTGTTGGAATCATGCCCGAAATAGAGATGATGCGTGCCGAAGCACGTGTCGATCATGTTCCATTTCTGCGTTTTGGGATCGTACATCGTCAGATGCCGTCCGGCGCCGGCGATTGGCACGACTTTCGCCGAGGGATGGTCCGAACCCGCCTTGCAATAGGCGGGATTTTCAGTGGGACGCACCCGCGAGGTGAACCAGACGCGGCCTTTTTCGTCCATCATCGGATTGTGGATGGAGGTGTGGCTGTCCCAGATCGGCTCGTCGCCCCAGAACACGGACGTGCCCATCGGGTCGGTCTTGGTGCTCGGCGTCTTCGGGTCCTTGTAGGGAACCTGAATCTGCGTCGCTGTGTGCTTGACGGGATCGAGCACCGGCACGAAGTCGCTGCTCTCCTCGGGCGAGCCGTAAATCAGGCCATTGGCGTTGACGCGCGGATTGCGCTTGTCGGTCGAGACCATGTCGTGGCCGTAGGTGGTGGGCGTCATCCACTCCCAGGAGGTGACGACGACATTGCGCTCGACGCCTTGCGGACGCGAGGGTTTTGACGACGGCAATTCGCCCTTGGCGATGCGGTCCGTCCAGTCGGCGAAAAGATCAATGCCCTTTTGCGGCCCGAGACGGGCGATGGCGGTCGCCATCGGTCCCTGCGCCTGACCCGATTGAATGCGGCGCATCCACATGTCGGACGACGTCTTCCAGTCGCCGAGTTCCTTTTTGGGTTGGCGGATGTTCTCGCTGCCGAAGGCGTGGCACGACTGGCAGGAGTTCTTGACGGTGTCGACCCAGAAATCCTGCGACTTCATAAAGGTCGGGATGCCGTTGCCGGTCGGTCCCGTGCCGGTGCCCGGGAACTGATCCTTGCCCGGAATTTGCAGCATCGAATACCAGTACATTCCCGGATAATAGCGCGCCGCGGCGGCCTCGTTGGGCGCGACCTTCGCGGTGAGATTGAGGATTTTGCCGGGCGCCGTGGCCTGCTTGTCGGAATCAACGAGGCCGATGCCGCGCACCCACACGTTATAATTGCCCTTCGGCAGATCCGGGATGACGTAGCGGCCCTGATCGTCGGTGACGACGATCTTGGCGTAGGGCGTCGGCAGATCCTTCGTTTCCGCGATGACCCAGACGCCGGCTTCAGGCCCAGAAGGGCCGGTGACGACGCCGCCGAGATCGGTCTCGCCGATGGTTGGAGCCTGCGCGCGCGCGGACATGGGGGTTGAGCCGAGCAGCGCGGCGAGCGCCAGCGCCGGCAGGAACGCGAGCGCGCCCGATTTGCGTTTCGTAGCATTCATGTTGGGACCTCCCTCATTGAATCCGCCGACCTTTGCGGCGCGCGGAATACTTTTGCGGCGGATGAAACAATCCTCCGCCGCTTGCCCCGAGAATGCATCTTTGCGCGCGGCGGGGCAAGGGCGGAATGCGGATTTGTCCGGACGCGGGCAATCAGGCCAAAAGCCTGCGACGCGCTTTGTGATTCGCGCGCGGTCCGCCTAGATTGGGGCATGGGGGAGACAATGAGAGCATGTGACGGGCTTGACGCCAATGTGTTGATTATCGGCGGCGGCTTCGCCGGCGTCTGGGCCGCGCTGCGGGCCGCCGAGATCGTCGACAAAGTCGTTCTGCTCGACAAGGCTTATGTCAGCCGCAGCGGCGCCTCGACCATGTCCGGCGGCGTCACCACCTGCCCGCAGGACCACGACGACATCGGCAAGTGGGTGGCCGAATTCGTCAGCCACGGCTCCTATATGTGCGATCAACGCTG
>JANYDZ010000278.1 GCA_025363375.1 Hyphomicrobiales bacterium | reverse complement strand
ATGGCGATCTTGGCGTTCTCCCAATTGCCGAAAGCTTCCGTAAGGGGCGCTTTCGAGCTTGTTCCTTCGGCCTTTATTTTGAGGAAGGCGGGCGATTCGGCGAGCTGCAGTCGAATCCAGATGGACACGCCGAGCAACAGGATCGACACCAGGAATGGCACGCGCCAGCCCCAGGCCGCAAAAGATTCCGGCGACATCGAAAGGCGCAGGCCCAGAATGACCAGCAGCGAGAGGAAGAGGCCAACGGTCGCCGTCGTCTGAATCCACGAAGTGTAAAAGCCGCGGCGGTTCTGCGGGGCGTGTTCGGCGACATAGGTCGCCGCGCCGCCGTATTCACCGCCGAGCGCAAGGCCTTGCAACAAACGGCAGGCGATGAAAGCGACCGGCGCCGCGATGCCGATCGAGGCGTAGCTTGGCAGGAGGCCGACGACGAAAGTGGCGATACCCATGATCGTCATGGTCACGAGGAAGGTGTATTTGCGGCCGATGAGGTCGCCGAGGCTGCCGAAGAACAGCGCGCCGAAGGGACGCACGGCAAAACCGGCGGCAAAGCCAAGCAGGGTGAAGATGAAGGCCGCGGTCGGATTGACGCCCGAGAAAAAATTCGCCGCTATGTTGGCGGCCAACGAGCCGGCCAGATAAAAATCATACCATTCAAAAATAGTGCCGACGGAAGAGGCGAGAATGACTTTCCGCTCTTCCGCAGTCATGGGGCGATAGGGCTCCGCCTTTTCTCCTGCTGTCATCGACATCGAATGTTCCTCCTGATGTGTTGGTTTGAATGGCGCTGCGGATCGCACGGGTTTTTGCGCGCGTCGCTCCGTGGACGCGGTTCAAGCCTTGGGACCGGTTTTAAGATTTCATCAGGGATTGTCGAGGGGCATCCGGCCAAACCTTAGTCTAAGGGTTGGGCCTGATTTTGCGGCGTTCATCATGGAATTGGGGGCAAAAAGCCCCGCCTTTCAAGATTTTTCCGCTTGTATCCGGGCTCGCGGGCAGGTTTGCGGGCGGTTCGCGGCGTTAACTATAATGAACAGTAAATTTTACTTTCGCTCATTCGGAGCCTGTGCCAGTAATGGCCGTGAGGAGGCCGCCTCGTAGTTGGAGTAGCGTATGTCTGCCTCGTCATGTCCGGTTTCCCGGCCTGCTTTCAATTCTGCTTTGACCTGCGCGGGCGTTCTGGCCCTGATTTTTACCTCGCCGGCATTTGCCGGCGGGCCCGCCGGTCGCGGCGTCTCCCGCGCGGCGCCTGTCGTGCTTCGCGCGCCCGCTGCGGTGATGACGCGGCATGCGGCGGCGCCCGCCATTCAGCACGCGCAGCGCGTGTCTTATATCCAGCGCATGCAACCTCGCGCGCAGGCGCGCCCATTGCCTTCCATGGCGACAACGCGGTTCGCGCAGCAAGGGCCGCGCATCATTGAATTGCAGCGCCATGATCGGCAGTTCCCGCGCGAATATCATGGACGGTTCCATCGCGGACAAGGCCGGTTCGTGACGGTGATTTCCGGTGGCGGGGGACCTTACGCGGCGGCGTCGCCGATCTACGCCGCGGAACCCGTCTACGCCGCCCAACAGCGCGTTGAATATGTGCCGGTTGAGCGGCCCCTGCAGCAGATCTACGGCGAGCCGCGCTTGCCGGCGCCGCAAATTGAATGCGCCGCGCCGCTCGTGCGCTACATTGGCCGCCCGCGGCGCAGCGGGCCGCTGCCGCAGGTGGTGTACGGGATTGAACCCCCGTGCGGACACTCCGAACCGGCGCCCGCGCCGGCCGTCCATGCGCCGCGGCTCGCGCCTGTGCGCGCGGCCTATTAGACGGACTGCCTCAGCTTCAGGCTCGCTATCGTCAGCGCCACGGCGCAGGCGTTGGAGACGTTGAGGCTGCGGATGGCGCCTGGCAGATCGAGGCGCGCCAGCGAATCGCAATTTTCGCGGGTCAGGCGGCGCAGGCCCTTGCCTTCGGCGCCGAGCACCAGGGCCAGGGGGCGCGCCAGCCTCAGGTCCTCCAGAGAGCCTTGCGCATCGGAATCGAGGCCGACGCGCTGGTAGCCCATGTCTTCCAGCTTCTCCATGGCGCGCGCGAGATTGACGACGTTGCAAAGCGGCACGTGTTCCAGCGCGCCCGAAGCGCTTTTCGCCAGCACGCCCGAAAGCTGCGGCGAATGACGCTCGGTCGTCACAATGGCGTCGACGCCAAAGGCCGCGGCCGTGCGCACGATCGCGCCGAAATTGTGGGGATCGGTGATCTGGTCGAGCACCAGCACGAGGCCATTGGCGGGCAGTTCGTCGAGTTCGATGGGCTCCAGCGGCCTGACCTCGATGAGCAGGCCCTGATGCACCGCGTCGGGCGGCAAGCGCGCCGCGATGGCCTCGCCTTCAACGATCACGGGGACGAGGCCGCGGGCGGCGATTTCCGCCGCCAGGCGGGCGGCGGCGGCCTGTGTGGCGATGACGCGGCGAATTTCGCGGCGCGGCGCGGCCAGCGCCTCGCGCACGGTGTGAAAGCCCCACATCAGGGCCTGGCCGGCGACAGGGTCGGGGGCGATCGGGCGCTGCGCGTAGCGAAAGCCGGGGCGGTCGGGTTTTGAGCGGTTTGCCGAATGATCGGCGGCGGGTTTGCCGGAGCGCGTGAATCGAGGGGGCGGCTTGGCCATGGGCTCTCCTGCTGCCATGGGCGCGCCACGGGGTGAAGCCAAGCCATGTCACGGGCAATGGAAGCGCGCAATGCAAGGCGTTCATGACAGGTCGCTTTTTAGGTTGACAGGGACGGGCCCGGTTTCCCATAAGCGCCCTCGACACGCCCCGCGACTTGCGGGGTTTTTTGTCGGGCCGGTCGACCTGGTTCCGGGGGAGTGTCCCGAGCGGCAAAGGGGGGGGACTGTAAATCCCCTGGCTATGCCTTCGTAGGTTCGAGTCCTACCTCCCCCACCATTCCTTCTTCTCATAGCACTCCATAAATGCTCAAAAAGACTTGAAAAACAAGGCTTTTTGTGCTTGGCTCCTCTCATGGTCGCTCATGGCGAACCACTCATATGCCTCGCTTTTCGGGACATCAGAAGGGGCACATTTTGTACCCCCTGGAGGAGATGCCCCGTGCCCCTGTCCGACACCGGCATCCGCGTGGCGAAGTTTCTCAAATCCTTTACCGATGGCCATGCTCCGGCTTCATGATTCAATCTGGGTGTCCAGGAGGCGCGAACAGCCGCTCCCGCCATGATTTCGAAAAGCGAGAAAAAAAGAACTCACCGGGCCCCCTCGCCATCGTGTCGATCGCCAGGGCTGGACAGGGTGAATCACATCGCGCGTCTCGCTGTCCAGCCACATCCTCGCGCCGACGCGGGAACGCTGCAAAACGTCGCTTCGCAGGCAGGCGCCCATTCATGCTTCGATCAAAGACCAGATTGACGCTTCAGGCTATGCCTTGCGCGCTCAACGAATCTCAGGCTCGGTCACCCGAAACGCAAAATGAAACGCCGGCAAGTCCTCGCCGGGATGATCATCCGCGAAAGTTAATTGCGGAATGCGGAAATTGAACGGGCGGCTTTCCTTGCCTTTGTAAATAGCGGGATAGAGGTCGATAAAATGCCAGCCTGGCGCGCCTGACGCGCGCATGAACACCTCGACATCGCCTTGCGAGTTAAATCCACAGGCGTAGCCCGTGTACATGTTGTCATAGACGAGCGTGTAGATGTTTGCCGTCTCGGTCCAACCCACGCCTTTGAGATGGATCGTGAAAGGCGTGCCGGCGGGCCCGAAGGCCACATCGAGCGGCAGGGCTTTCGTCAGCGTCGTGAACCAGCCATCGCGCTCCCTGTCGCCGTCGCGCACACTCAGCCGGTGCGCGCCGCCCAGATCGTCGGGCGCGTTGACGCTGAAGCTCAGCTTGCCCGAGGCGTCGGCCCTGGCTTCCGCGATCTTCCTGCCAACATCGCTAAATCCGCCGCCGCCGACGCGGTTGCCGCTCATCGACGCCCATTCGAGCGCGTAGGTTTTGCCCGGCTCAAAGCCTGCGCCGGAGACGATCATCGGCGTGTTGATCGGCCCCATAACCGGCGCGGCGACAAGCGCGCCCGGCGCGGGCAGGCCTTTCACGCTCTTTTGCACCTGGGACTCGACTGGCGGCGGCAAAACCGGCGCGCCCGGCGTGATTGTAAAAGTCTCGGTGAAGCGCGGCCGATCCGGGCGCGGGTTCTGCTCGGGGTTCAGATAGGGAAAGGTGAATTCCCCGTGGATGAAAGCGATCGTGTGCGCGCCCGGAGCGCCCGTCGCCGGAAGGGTGAATTTCGCCGTGCCCTGTGTCGTGACCGACGACAGCCAGCCGGTAAAGGCGTTGTCGTAAGTGAGCGTCCAGCTGTTCTCGAGTTCGCGCCAGCCGATGCCTTTCATGACGAATGTCATGGGCGTGCCGAGCGGCCCGCTTTTGGGCGAAAACTCAACGCTCATGTCAATGTTGAAATTTGCCTGCGTGTAAAGCCTTGCGGCTTTTTGAACAACAACATCGTGGCCGAAACCAAAATCGTCGGGCGCGGTGAATCCGAGCGAAATGCGCCCTGACGCGTCGCTGCGCGCGCTGGCGATACGATAGCCCACAGGCGAATATTCACGCCCGTGGTACTCGCCGTCGCGCGTTTTCCACGCGCCGATCATGGTGCGCCAGCCAATATCGAAATCTTCATTGGGGGGCAGCGCGCTGGCCTCAAGGATCACCTTCGCTCCGCCGGGGCCGTGGTCAGGCGACAGCGCCATGCGCCCGACGTAACCGCCGGAGGGTTCGGCCAGCGACAACGCCGGACCCAGATCGGCGGGACCCGCGGCGATGGCGCCTCCGCAGGACAGAATTCCGAGTAGAGCCAGGGCGAGCTTGATCATGACCGGCTCAATTCGCCAG